>CAZITO010000019.1:0-28533 GCA_964542225.1 uncultured Bacteroidaceae bacterium
ACGCGTGCAAAAATTTATTTTGTAACTTATTGATTTTCAGTAAACCGATTTTTTTATTTTTCTTTTGTTTTTTATGGGTTAGCAGAGGTTATTATAAGTTATGATAAGTTAGCATAAGTTTACAACAGGTTCTGTTTGAAATTTATTTGCCACATAAAAGGGCAAAATCACATTTTTTACAAGTTTTTGTAAAAGTGGTTTCTTCATAAATGGCATCAGCTCCTTTGGTGATTAGAGTGTTAAGTAGTTTTTTAAGTTCTTTTTCAAATTTTTCGTTTATTTGTTCCGTATATATCAAAGTTTTGTTATCACATATTATGTCACCCTTTTTTATATCAGAGATAAACAAAACGGTCGGTTTTATATTTGTTTTTGAGGTATATTTAAAATTATTTCCGTCTTTTTGATTGTATATCAACCAACAATAAAACAATATTTCAAAAATATTTCCTATTTCCATTCTATCTCTTTCTCTATCAAAAATATCGGCAATAGAATTTATTTTGAAATCCTTTGGTCGTTTCCCTGTTTTATAGTCTACTATTCTAAAATTACCATTCTTATCTGTGTCTATACGGTCTAAACGGCTTTTGAAATGAATAATATGTTCCCCTATACTCAAGGAATGGGTAAATTCCTCTTCTCCCAAAATATATTGGTTTCCCTCTTCCTTATCTGTATTTACCAAAAGTTGCAGATAATTGCTCAAAATATGTTTATGAAACCCTTCCAAAGCATCCAAATCCTTTTGTCTGTTAAAATAATCTTTCTTCTGAGTTTCTTTGTCAAAAGGGTTATTAAAAGCGGATTCAATAACCTCATTTATCAATGTTTCATCCTCTTTATGTTTATCTTCTGTAAAGCGTGCTTGGTAGTACATATTGGCAATAAGGTGAAACATATTTCCAAAGGCTATTGCCCTATAATTCTCTATCTCTATATCTTTGGAAAGTCCTTTAATAATGGAATAGTAGAATTTTTTTTCGCAATCTATTAACTTATTCAAAGAAGAAGCCGATAAGGTTTTTTCGCCTTTGTCCAAAAATTTTAATTCACTGATATCAAATCTGCATTCTTTTTTTGCAGTGGTGTATAATTTATTTCCGACAAAATCTGTTTCTTCAGGCTTGTTGGGAAGTTCTATTTTTATTTGCCTTAAAAATCTACTCATTTCCAATTCTTTTTCATTTTGTTTGCTATTATAAACAAAGTCCATTCTTTCCGCTGTATGAAAAAGTCTGTAAAAATAGTAGGCAAAAAGTCCCGTTTTTCTTTTTACAGACATCATATTATAAGCCTCTTTAAAAGAAAAAGGAATAAATGAAGAGTCAGAAGCGATTTTGGGCAAATTGTCATCGGAAGTGGATAACATCAACACATATTTAAAATCCAAGCATCTTGTTTCCAATAGTCCCATTATTTGAATACCATTGGTTGCATCGGATATCAGGTCTGCACTCTCTTTATTGAGATATTTTTTCACTACATCCAAAAGTATTTCTTCGCTTATATCCTCCCTTTTGTAATAATCCAATGTTTTTGCAAAAGCCAACAAAGTTTCATTTATGGATTTCAATACATCCAATTGCCAAAATATATTTTCATCCTCTCGCTTTAAAATATCTTGTGCCAAAAGTCTTATTCCTCTGTCTATATCTTCGCTTTTAAACCCATGCTTTATACATTTATTGACACAGGTCATTATTTTGTTATACAACAAAGTTTGAATAAAAGGGTAGCCCATAGTAATGTTTACGGAAACATCTTCGGGCAGTGATTTCAAAACCATTGGTATTATACTCTCATCGTGCAGAATGATGGCTATGTCGTTCGGGTCTTGATTTCTATAATTTATTTCATTTAACCATTGCTTTATATAAGCAAGAGAATAAGAAGAATACGAAGACTTTACAATTTTTAATTTTTGATTGCTTTTGGAGATTCTGTCAAAACATAGTTTTTGAAAATTTTCAGGCATGGGAAATTGTTCTATGTTTTCCCTTATAAATATACCCGCCTCGTTTTCATTATTATTGGCATAATAAATATCATAATCCCAATAAAACTCGGTTTGATAATCTTTTTTTAAGATTTGGAATATTTTCTTTTCCACTTGATTTAAAACACTGAAACCGACTATTATTATGTGCTCGTATTTTAAAATAATTTCTCCTTTTTCCAATCTTAGAGCAAAGTCTTTATACATTCTTCCTGAATAAGCAGAATTTTGCTCAAGTAAAGATTTATTAAAGTCTTCATAAATATCATATAAACAATTCCATATCTTAACAAAATTTTTGATTATAGGTTGTTCATCACTATCAAATTTTATATTAAAAAATCTTTGCAGTATTTCTTTTTGTTCCTCTGTCAGATATTCGTTGGCATCGGCTTGCAAATCTTTATATTCTTTTATGTTGCGATAAAAAACTTTTGCCTCTATGAGATGTTTGTCTATTTCATCAAAATCATTAAGCAACTTTCTGCCCCAAGTATAAAAATCGGTAAAACTTTCAATTTTTTCCCCCTCCAAAAGCGGGTTGTTAAAATAATATACCTTGCAATAACTTTTGTACAAATTGTAAATCAAAGGCAGTTTGTCCATCAATATCTTATCATAAACGTTGTTTTTTACCACATCATCTATAGACACCATATCAAAAAGAAATATAGGCGAATTACTGTTGCAAATATATTGGGAAAGAAAATTTTTTGCCCTTTGATTTGGAAGAATTACAAGAGTGTTTTCAAAATCAATATCTTTATTATTTGTTATACTCTGTGCTACCCTATATAGAAAACTATCTTTATTCATTTACTGCTCTTTTTTGTATTGTCCTAACTTATAGAAATTATTTCTTGACTTTTCAACTCATTATTTTCGGTGTCTATATACCAAAGAAAAGCATTGACATTTTTATACCCCATTTGTTCCAAAAGTCGTTTGTATTCTGTTATTTGGACAATATATTTTTGATGTAAAATTTCGTCTTGTTTCGTAAATTTATAATCCACTATATCTACCCTATCCTGCCCTATCATTATTCTGTCGGGGCGTTTGGTAGTGGTTTTTGAATCTTTGTTTTTTAGTATTATATTTTTTTCATTTAATACTTTATACTTATTCTCAAACCAAAATCTATCCTTGGAGTATTCAAACATGGCAAACAATATTTTTTTGATGTATTCCCAATTTTCGTAGCGTTTTGCAAAAAAAACAGAATATTTTTCAACGTCATCCCTACTCTCCAACATTGAAATAATATTGTGCATATTTGTTCCAAAGAGTCTTTTGCTTTCTGTTTCATTGAAAGAGGCTTCCCTAAAATAAATTTCCGATAAAGAGGGGGAAGAAAAGACCACCGCATTATGAGAAAACCATGTTGTTTTTATTTCTTGATTTGCTGTGGTTTCTATTGTGGAGGTTTCTTGTTGTTTGTTGCCATAAAACACCGGCTTTATGTTTTTGTATGTGTATTCCTCTTGTGTAATAGAAAAAGAATCGGCATTTTTTTGCAAGTAATTGTACAACAAATCACCTATATTTTTTTCATCTCCTTTCTTTGGGTTTTGAGTATGGGTGGCTATAATGGAAAGATGTTTTTTTGCTCTTGTGCAGGCTACATACAAAAGATTATAACTTTCTGCCACTTGCATACTAATTTCGTCTTGATAGATTTTATCAAATTCGGTACCTTTCAAGTCTGAAATTCTACTTCTTACCATAGGAATATCAATTATTTTATTTTCTTTGTTATCAACCCATATAAAATTGGTGGTTTTAGATAATGCCCAACCAAAATAAGGAAGTATAACAATATTATATTCCAGTCCCTTGCTCTTGTGTATTGTAGTCAGTCTGAGTGAATTCTCTCCAAAAGACAACTCCACTTTGTTGTCTTTAAGCGTTGTTTTCCAATAGTCCAAAAATTCCTTTACTCCGCCTTGTCTTTCTGTAACAAAATTTTTGACCGCATCATAAAAAGCGGGCAAAAAAACCGTATCCTCCAATTGTAATTTTTCAGACAAGGTAATCACTATGTCAAACAAGGAAATAAGTTTATAGTTTTTGCTCCTTATTAAGTTGATATCCTCTATGATGGAAGGCTTATAAGACAACAGATGCTCTTTTGCAATGGTTTCTTCTTCGGAATAAAGAAATGTAAGTGCGGATATTATCAAACTAACCGCATCGGAGGCTCCCAAAAGAAAAGCACTGTCGGAAACAGGGTTGTATTTATAATTGCCTTTATTTGTATTATCCAATTCTTTCATTTTTTGAGCCAACTCAGACAATGTTTCACCACTTCTACACAATATTGCTATATCTCCCGTTTTATACCCCAAAGACAAATAATAATCTACTTCCTCTATTGTCTTTTGCAACATATCGTCCTTTTTTATAAACTTTATCTCTACCGAGCCTTTGTTTTCATAACCATCTCTTACTTCTTGATTTTGATATCTGTCTGTATAAATATAGGAAAATAAGTTGTTATTAAAATCTACTATATTACCGAAGGTCCTAAAATTCTTGGTCAAATTAATTACCTGATTATTTTCGTATTTGCTCAAACCATTTAATAATCTCCAATCGCCTCCGTTCCACCTGTAAATACTTTGTTTTGTGTCGCCAAAAATAAAAGTTTTTCCGTTTTGTGTGGATAAGCATTCCCGAACCAAAGGTTTGAATATCTGCCAAGATAAAACATTGGTATCTTGAAATTCATCTATCATTATTCTTTCCAAATAGGCTCCGACTTTTTCGTAAATGAAAGAAATGGTATCGGAGTAATTTTCGTCCATAAGGTTTAGTTGCGAAAGAACATCCTTTGTGTTGGAAAGAAAAAATACGCCATCTTGTTTTTGCAAATCAAGTTTCTCTTCGTACAAAATTTTTATTACTCCCATAGAATAAATAGACTTATAGAAGAGTTGCAAAGACCTGTATTTTTTTGTATTTGTTTGTAAAAAATCATCTATTTTAGATATTAATTCGGCTAAATCCGTTGGTGTTTTACCTTTTTTTAAATAATCTTTGCCATCATTGTTAAATTTATCAACTTCTTTTGAAATCAAGTAAGGGTCATTGAATTCTGTAATTTTTTTTGTAATATTTGGATATACCCCCGATGCTCTTTTGTCTCCAACTCCACAGAAATCAGTGCTTTCTATTTTGTATTTTTCCAATACATCTTGAAATTCCTCCAAATATTGTTGTGCTTCAAGTTTTATTTTATTAATTTCTTTGTTTAAAATTTCTGCTCTGTTTAATAAATTATCAAATTTGTAAATATTTTTCTCCAAAGACTTAATTTGCTTAATATTATCTACTGATTTAAGAGCCTCAATCAAATCTTTCTCAAAATTCCATGATTCGTTGTTATCTTGTTTTTTTATAAAAAAATGATACAACCAATTAGATAATTCTTTGTCATTTATGGTTTGAGCAATAATATTTCTTACGGCTTTGGTGTTGTACTCGTCTTCTTTTAAGATTATGGAAAAATCGGAAGGCATACCCAACTCCTTTGCCATATTTTTGAGTATGAGTTGAAAAAAAGCATCTATGGTAAAAATATTAAAAAATGTATAATTGTGTATTATTTCGTGCAATGCCCTATTGGAATAATTGCTTATATCTTCGCTTGACAAATTTGTTTTTTCCCTAATAGGTTGCAAATATTGAGAGTTTTCACACTCTTTTTTATCCGACAAAGAAATAAGTACTTCTATTATTCTGTCTTTCATTTCTTTGGTTGAAGCATTGGTAAAAGTAACTGCAAGTATAGACCTAAACCCCAAAGACCTACCTTTTTGCAAATAATCTATCAGCATACACACATATTCAACAGCGAGATTAAAAGTTTTACCGCTTCCCGCCGAAGCAGAATATACAACAAGTTTATTTTTTTTATTCATACCCTATGAAATCCTTTATACATTTAGAAATAATTACACAGATACCTCTGCTTTGATATGTGGGTGAGATTGATAGTTTTCTATTTTTATATCTTCGTAAGTGAAATCAAAAATATTATTTACCTTAGAATTGAGTTTTAAAGTAGCAAGAGGCAAAGGCTCGCGGGTTAATTGCAATTTTGCTTGTTCCAAATGATTGGTATATAGGTGAGCATCCCCCAATGTATGTACAAACTCTCCACATTCCAAGCCCGTAACCTGAGCCATCATAGCCAACAACAAACTATAAGAGGCTATATTAAAAGGTACACCAAGAAAAATATCCGCACTCCTTTGATATAGTTGTAAAGAAAGTTTGCCCTCCGCTACATAAAACTGAAACAAACAATGACAAGGAGGCAAAGCCATTTCATCTATTTGGGCAACATTCCAAGCAGAAACTATAAGTCGGCGAGAATTAGGATTGTTTTTTATTTGTTGAACAATATCTTTTATTTGGTCTATATATGCTCCGTTTTGTGTGTCCCAATGTCTCCACTGATAACCATATATAGGACCTAAATCACCATTATCATCTGCCCACTCATCCCAAATACTTACCTTGTTGTCGTGCAAATATTTTATATTTGTATCACCTTTTAAGAACCAAAGCAATTCATATATTATGCTTCTTGTGTGTAATTTTTTTGTGGTAAGCAAAGGAAATCCTTTTTGCATATCAAATCGCATTTGATAACCAAAAATACTTTTTGTACCCGTACCTGTTCTGTCTCCTTTGAAAGTACCATTTTCTAAAACCTCATTCAATAAATTCAAATACTGCTTCATAATATATTAATCTACTTTTTCTTTACACCCTACTTCAAAATGATATTTTACTATACCAAGGTCTATTTTTGTGTAAAAGCCCAACCCCTTACGTTTTATGATTACTTGTTTGTCTCTGTTTAAGGTTATAAAAAACTTTTGTTGGTTCATAGCCGTTGGTGCCAAAAGTGCTACCTCTACTCCGTTTTTCAACCACAGAGGAGGGTTTTCAATATTGCAAACATCCTCATATTCCTTTATTTTATGAGGTTTGCCGTTATCTACGCCATAGCCAAAAGCAATTACACAAACCAATTTTTCTCCTTCCATTACATTAAAACAACCCGGAACTTTCTTAAACGTCAGAGCAACCCAACAACTGTTTAAGCCCAATGTCTGTAACAAAAGCACCAATCTCTCACCATAATAGCCTATTTTCTCATTAAGGTCTGCCGTTTTTTTACCAATGCAGGCTATGTAATTTTTTACTCCAGAAAATTTGCCATAATGAGCCAGCGTGGAAAGAAAGGCTTTTTCTTCATTAAGCACAAGTTGAAAATGTAAATTACCCTCTTTATTGCATTTCTCCACTTCTTCGGCAAGTGTTTGCAATTTATCGGATTCTATTACTTTATCCAAATAAGCCCTAACAGAATGCCTCTCTTTTATAGACTCTAATGTTGTCATACTTATCTCTCTCTTTCATTTATCTCTAAAACATTTGCAAAGTTAGTTTTTTTTTCAAATAACAACAATAATACATAACTAAAAAAATTGTGATTACGTAAAAAAATATTAACTTTGCAAATCGAAAAAAGAGTAAAATAATAAAATAAAATCATTTAAAACAATGCAGAAAAAGGGTAATAAATACGGTACTCACCGTGTCATTGAGCCAAAAGGAGTTCTTCCTCAACCAGCCGACAAGATAGATAATAATATGAACGAAATCTATGATAACGAAATTCTTATTGATGTACAAACGCTTAACATAGATTCGGCTTCTTTTACAGACATTCACGAATATGCAAAACAACAAGCGGGTGAAGGTGCTTCTGAAGAGAAAATTATGGAGGAAATAAAGAAAGAAATGCTCCTTAATGTGGAACTTCAAGGCAAACACAGAAACAGAAGAACAGGCTCAGGCGGTATGCTTTTGGGAAAAGTAGAGAAAATTGGCGATGCTCTTAAAGGCAAAATAGACCTAAAAGAAGGCGACCGCATTGCAACTTTGGTTTCTCTTTCTCTTACTCCTTTGAGAATAGACGAGATTTTGAAAATCAAAGCAGATGTTGACCAAGTTGATATAAAAGGTAAGGCTATATTGTTTGAGAGTGGTATTTATGCAAAAATACCTAACGATATGCCTGAAAAACTTGCTTTGTCAGCTTTGGACGTTGCCGGAGCACCTGCTCAGACTGCTAAACTTTGCCAATATGGACAAAATGTTGTTATACTTGGTGCTGGTGGTAAGAGCGGTATGCTTTGTTGCTATGAGGCTAAAAAACGCGTGGGTGTAACAGGTAAAGTTATAGGTTTGACCAATAGCGAAAGGTCTACAAACAGATTAAAAGACCTTGAATTTTGCGATGTAGTTGTTTCCATAGCAGGCAAATCTCCTGTAGAAGTAAATGAATTGGTTAGCGAACTTACAAACGGAAAAATGGCAGATGTTACCATCAATTGTGTTAATGTACCAGACCAAGAAATGACTGCTATTCTTTGTACTAAGGATGACGGAATTGTTTATTTCTTCTCTATGGCAACAAGTTTTACAAAAGCATCTTTAGGAGCAGAAGGTATCGGTTCAGATGTTAATATGATAATGGGTAATGGTTACACTAAGGGACACGCAGAATTTACTTTGCAAGAACTTAGAGAAAGCCCTAAGTTGAGAAAAATATTTGAAGAACTTTACGCATAATAAAAAATTTTGTAATATTTCTCATTAAAAGTGTATCTCGTACAAGGGATGCACTTTTTTTGTATTTACATTAAAAACTTTATCTCCTATTAGTAAAGGAATGATTATTTCAATCTTGTGCGTTTAAGGAAGTAAGGCAATAAGACTTGGTCTAAACTTTTATTTATATCACACTCAACGAAGTCCAAACTCATATTCAAACAGGCTTGTTTTATTTGCTGAAACTTATAAGCAACAGCCTTATTATAAGACGTTCGTATTTCTATTGGGTTCAATTTTATTTCCTCTTTGCTTTCAATATCAATGAAACGATAAGGACGATTTTTGTATAAAAATTCTTCCTCCATATTTTTATCTATACAATGAAATAAAATAACCTCGTGTTTATTGTATTTGAGATGTTGCAAAGCGTTAATTATATCTTGTGGTGTGTCTTCTTGCGAAAATAAATCCGTAAATATTACCATCAAAGAACGTTTATGAGTCTGCTCTGCCAACCGATGCAACAGCGGAGATAAATGAGTAACCGCTTTTGTTTGTGCAACTTGCTCTGCATAAACTTGTTCCAACAAGGTAAATATGTATTTTTTATGAGCAAGATTTGATTTTATCTCCGAAATAAAATCTATTCTATCAGACAACAAAGCCAAACCAAAAGCATCCCTCTGTCTGTAAAGCATAGATACAAGAGTGGCAGCCGAGAGAATGGCATAAGTTATTTTATTGGGAGTTTCCGAATTTGTATTTTTATTAAAAGGGAAATACATCGAAGTGGAATGGTCTACAACCAACAGACATCGGAGATTTGTTTCCTGCTCATAATTTTTGAGAAATAATTTGTCAGTACGAGCGAACAACTTCCAATCCATATATTTGGTATCCTCACCGGTGTTATATGGTTTGTAATCGGCAAACTCTACGGAAAAACCCTTGAAAGGACTTTTATGCAATCCTGCAATAAAACCCTCTACCCTCTTATTTGCTCTAAATTCAAGCGAGGAACAGCCGTTTATTTTTTCTAAATCAACGGACATTCCTCAAAATGAATACAATTGAATTTTTTCTCTCACTCAAAAAAAGTACTTAAAGATACTTGTCTATCTTTTCAACGTAAGTAGATTTGGATTGGGCTCCAACCAATCTATCCAACAACTCACCATTTTTAATAAACAAAACAGTCGGAACATTTCTTATACCATATTTGGAAGTTAATTCGGTGTTTTCATCTACATCACACTTAACAATTTCAGCCTTACCCTCATACTCATTTGCCAATTCGTCAATGATAGGTGCTATATGTTGACAAGGACCACACCATGTCGCTCCACAATCTACTACCACAAGTTTGTCTGTACTAAGCAACTGCTCTAAAGTTGCATCTGTTATTTCTTTTGCCATAATACTTTACTCTTTTTTTGTTTTTTGCAAAGGTATTATAAATTTTAATACAACAAACAAAAATCAATATCTTTTTTTGCTATTTTTTGTTGGTTTGTATGTGTTGTTAGGAGTAAACATAAGTTAAGATTAGGACAAAATATCTTCTTTGGTTATACACTTAAACGTATATTAACTTATGATAACTTATTTCAACCTATGTAAAAAAAAGTTATGATAGGGGTCTATAAGAAACTTATCATAACTTTTTAATTATAGAATTAGAATTATTTAGAATCTATCGGAATTTCTCCTTATGTTGTTATTGTTGTGAGGGTGATTTGGTTTTTTATCCGAGTGTTGAGCATTACTTCTTGGAGCAGAAGGAGTGTGTTGTTTTTGTGGTTTTGGTTCAACATATCCTTCTGGTTTAGGAATAAGCACTTTGTGGGATAATTTAAATTTACCCGTTTGCTTATCTATTCCTATAAGTTTTACTCTTATCTCATCGCCTTCTTTCAAAACATCCTCAACGTTTTCTATGCGTTTCCAATCCAACTCTGTAACATGTAACAAACCTTCTTTGCCCGGCATAAATTCAACAAAAGCACCATAAGGCATTATACTTTTTACCGTAGCGTCATAAACCTCGCCAACTTCTGGCACAGCCACAATAGCTCTTATCTTGGCAAGTGCTTTTGTTAAGCCCTCTTTATCTGCCGAGCATACTTGTACATTTCCAAATTCTCCAACCTCTTCTATGGTTATAGTTGTGTTGGTTTCTCTTTGCATTTCTTGGATAATCTTACCTTGAGGACCTATGATTGCACCAATAAATTCTTTAGGCACTTGCATAGCAACTATTCTTGGAACAAAAGGTTTGTAATCCTCTCTCGGTGCCGGCATGGTATCCGTTATAATGTTCAAAATATGTTCCCTGCCTCTTTTTGCCTGTGCTAAGGCTTGAGCAAGTATATCGTATGAAAGTCCATCACATTTTATGTCCATTTGGCAAGCCGTTATACCATCCTTTGTACCCGTTACCTTAAAGTCCATATCTCCCAAGTGGTCTTCATCGCCAAGTATATCGCTAAGAACAGCCCATTTACCATCCTTTTCAATTAAACCCATAGCAATACCGGATACAGGTTTTGTGATAGGAACACCTGCGTCCATCAAAGCCAAACAACCGGCACAAACCGTTGCCATAGAAGAAGAGCCATTTGATTCCAATATATCACTTACCAAACGTATTGTATAAGGGCACTTCTCTTCTGTTGGAAGCACTTGCTTTAACGCCCTCATAGCCAAATTACCATGCCCTATTTCTCTACGAGAAGTAGACTTATTGCCTTTAACCTCTCCCGTAGCAAATCCAGGAAAATTGTAATGCAAGATAAAACGGTTTGCACCCTCTATCATTGCTCCGTCTATGGTCTGCTCATCTAACTTGGTACCAAGCGTACAAGTTGAAAGCGACTGAGTTTCTCCTCTTGTAAAAATAGCAGAGCCATGAACAGAAGGCAAATAATCTACCTCTGCCCATATAGGACGAATCTCTTCAAGTTGTCTGCCGTCCAAACGCACTCTTTCGTTTAAGACCATGTTTCTCATAGCCTCTTTTTCTATATTTTTATAGTAACGATTAAGCATTACAGCATGCTCTTCCTTGTATTCATCCGTTAATGTGGCAAAGAATTCCTCTTTTATGGCTTCAAATTTTTCTCCTCTTTCGTGCTTTGATTTTATACCTTCTTTTGCAAGGTCATAACATTTTTGATAACAAGCCTCATGCATTTGCTCTCTTATTTGCTCGTCATCTTCTTCGTGGCAATACTCTCTTTTAACAGTTTTACCTACCATTTGAGTCAATTCCTCTAAGGCTTGGCAATGTATTTTAATAGTCTCATGAGCAGTTTTAAGAGCCTCCAACATAACCTCCTCCGAAACCTCTTTCATCTCGCCCTCAACCATCATAATATTATCCTTTGTAGCAGCAACTATAAGGTCAAGTTCGGCTTTTTCCTGCTCATTATAATCCGGATTTATCTTAAATTCTCCGTCTATCAAAGCAACTCTACACTCTGAAACAGGTCCATTAAAAGGAATATCACTGCAAGCCAACGCAGCAGCACCGGCCAAAGCAGCCAAAGCATCGGGAGGATTGTTTTCATCACCAGAAATAAGAGTTATTTGCACTTGAACCTCTGCATGATAATTCTCCGGAAACAACGGACGTAAAGCCCTATCCACCAAACGAGAAATCAAAATTTCATATTCTGAAGGACGAGATTCCCTTTTGAAAAAACCTCCGGGAAACTTACCCATAGCAGCAAATTTTTCTTGATAATCCACACTCAAAGGCATAAAATCAACATCTGCCCCTGCCTCTTTCTTTGCACAAACGGTTGCCAATATCATGGTATTACCCATTCTTACCACAGCAGAACCATCCGCTTGCTTAGCCAACTTGCCAGTTTCTATTTCTATTTGTCTTCCATCCAACAAGTTAAAAATCTTCTTTATTCCTGTCATCTCTAATAAATGAAATTAAAAAAAACATCTTTTTCTACGAGTGAAGCCCTGCCCATAGAAAACAAAACAACATCCAAAACATCTCTTATATTGATAAATAAATCAAAATGTTAAGCCTGCGGCTTCAAAATAAGTAAATCATAAAACATCAAAAAGGCAAATATGACACAGGTTCAAGTCATATTTGCCGTAAGAATTTTTTATTTTTTATTTATTATCCTCATTATTATTTTCTCAAACCTAATGCTTTGATTATGGCACGATATCTCTCAATATCTTTCTTTTTAAGATAATCAAGCATTTTTCTACGCTTACCAACCAAAAGAACCAACGCACGATTTGTAAATTTATCGTTTTTGTGTTCCTTGCAGTACTCTGTTAGGTGTTTGATACGGAAAGTAAATAATGCTATTTGACCCTCTGCACTACCTGTGTCTTGTGCATTCTTACCATACTGAGCAAAAATCTCTTGCTTTTTCTCGCTTGTTAAATACATCTTTTTCTTATATTTTTTTGTTTAACCATAAAGGACAACGGTCAATTCTCTCTATCCAACCCTTATCCCATTTATCTAATTTCAGTTTGCAAAATTAGTATTTTTTTATATATCTGCCAACAAATTAAACAAGAATATTTTCTTTTTCCAAATTATCTGATTCTTGTTTAGGCAAAGTTTTTCGTCTATATCGTTCGGACAATAAGATAAATCCAACAAAAATCAAAGCCGATAACAACGTTATAGACCAATGAATATTTGAAGATTCATAGAGTACATCCTTATTTTCTTCATTGATTGATAATAGGAATAGCACTGCCAAAAAATTATTGAGAAAATGAACAAATATATTTACCCATAAACTTTTGGAATAAAAGAAAAGCAAGCCTAACAACAACCCCAATATAAATCTTGACACAAAGTTGGCCATATCAAAATGAATCAAAGAGAAAACCATCGCTGTTATCACAATGGCGAGATAATCATTACGCACCCATTTACTTAAATCTCTTTGCAATATCCCTCTAAAGAACCATTCCTCAAACACAGCCGGTAAAATAGCGGCTCCAAACACTATGGCTACAACCTTTAATGGAGTGGGATTTTGACACAGTTGCAACAATGTTGTATCATTTTCCTCACTTGCAAATAACTCTACCAAAGGCAAAGAAACGAAAAGCATAGCAAAGGCTATCAAAAACCACCAATATTTGGTCTTTACAAACAAATTCTTACCCACAAAAGTATTATCAAACAACTTATGATACATCATTATAGGAACTCCAAAAGACACTGCGGTTCCTATAATCAAAATCCCTATCATCTCATCCGTACAGATGTAATATATACCACCCAATAGAGCGGAACCTATCAATGCAACAAGATATAAGACAATAAGGGTTGCTATTTTAACTATAGTTTTGCTATCTTTATCCAAAGTCATAATAGAATAGAGTATAATAATTACTCCTTAATACTCCTCATCATCAAAAAAGAAATCCTCCTTTGTCGGATAGTCTGGCCAGATATCCTCTATACAATCATAGACATCTCCCTCATCTTCTATTTCTCTTAAATTCTCAACCACTTCTGCCGGAGCACCGCTTCTTATTGCATAGTCTATAAGTTCTTCCTTTGTTGCCGGCCAAGGTGCATCCTCCAAATGAGATGCAAGTTCTAAACTCCAATACATATTCTTTGTTTTTATGTTTATTTATACAAAAAAATTAAATTCTACGCTTGCCAATAACGTTCGTTTCTGTGTTTGTCCTGCATAACTTTGCGAGCCAATACAAAAAAATAATCAGACAAACGATTCAAATATTTCAAAACATTAGCATCCAACCCGTAAGTATCATAAACCTCCACACAAAGTCTCTCACATTTTCTGCACAAAGTACGAGCCATGTGTATAAGACAAGCCGTTTGAGAAGAGGATGGAATAATAAAGGCTTTTAATCTTGGTAGTTCCTCTTCCATTGCATCTATTTTTCTTTCCAAATAGGTTGTATCCGAGTCCAAAATTTTTTCCATTTTTTCCAAAATCTCTTTCTTCTCACAGGCTACTATACTCTCACAAACAAATAACTTGTTTTGTATAATGATGAACGTGTTCAGATAATCATCATTTTTCAACAATGTACTTATGTATCCCATAAGACTTACCAATGCGTCTATTTCTCCGTATGCTTGCACCCTTAAGTCATACTTTTTCACACGCTCTCCCCCCACCAAAGAAGTTGTTCCCGCATCGCCTGCTTTTGTATATGTTGCCATATTTTGTATTGTGTTATAGAGGTTTTATATTCTCTACAGAAACTATTTCCGGAATTGCATCCTTAATGGCCAATTCAACATTTTGCTTCAAAGTCATCATTGCATAAGGACAAGAACCGCAATGTCCTTGCAATTCAACATTCACAACTTTATCTTCCGTCAAAGAAACAAAAGCAATATCTCCACCATCCTCTTGTAAATAAGGTCTTATTTGCTCTATTGCGTTCTTTACTTTTGCTTCCAAAACTTTTCTTTCTTCTGAAGTCATAACCTATTTTTTTTATTATGAGTTACTATTTTACTTTTGCTATAATTTTATCTGCTATTTGATTAAAGGCTTCCAATTCAACACCACTTTCTTTCAAGGCAATAGGTGTGCCACTGTCATTGGCATTTGACACCTCGCAAGAAATAGGTATTTGTCCGAGAAAATCAACGCCCAACTCTTTGGAAAGCATCACTCCCCCATCTTTGCCAAAAATGTAATATTTATTTTGTGGCAATTCTTCAGGAGTAAAATAAGCCATATTTTCTATCAATCCAAGTATTGGAACCTTTATATCCTCATTATCAAACATATTTATTGCTCTACGCACGTCACTTACGGCAAGTTGTTGAGGGGTACAAACAAACACTGCACCCGAAGGAGAAAAACTTTGGACCAAAGTTAATTGTATATCACCCGTACCCGGAGGCATATCCAAAACAAGATAATCCAACTCACCCCAAGCCGTTTCACTAAGCAACTGGGTTAAAGCGTTGGAAGCCATAGGACCTCTCCACATCAAAGGAGCGGTATAGTCCACCAAAAAACCTATACTCATAAGTTTTATGCCATATTTTTCAATCGGAATCATTACCTCCCTCTCACCGTCTTTGGTAGCAAGTATTTCCGCTTTATCTATATGAAACAATGTAGGTAAAGAAGGACCATAAACATCGGCATCGGCAAGCCCGACTCTATAACCTTTTTTGCTAAGAATCAAAGCAAGATTGGCAGCAACAGTGCTTTTACCTACTCCGCCCTTACCACTGCCTACGGCTATTATGTGTTTTATACCCGACATGGATTGATTTATCATCTCCTGTCTTCTTTTCTTTTCTTCAAAAGGATTCATATTTTTAACTCTTTTTTATTCCTCCTATACTAAAAATTGTGTGCAAAAGTACAAAAATAAATTAAACTCTATTGGGTTATATCAAAAATAAAATTACCTCTATTATATAATAACTTAATAATAAAACATTTAATAAGTTTTATTGTATATTTTGTTCTATATTTTTTTCTATAAACAACATTGTATCCACGCCATCGGCAAAATCCTCTAACAATGGTGTTTGTGCTTTACCAAAAGGAATTTTATTTAAATCGGTTTTTATTTCAAAATCATTTGCCACCACGCATTGCAAGTTTTCTTTATTAGCGGAAATAAAATTATTGACATATTCATAATCTTTATAATAAGCATAGTTAACCACACTTATATTGCAATGCAAATCCTCCTTGTTTTGCAATAAACAAAAGCCCGTATCTTCAAACTCTGTTCCACCAATCAAAAAGAGGGCTTTCCTATAATCATAATTATTTTTATATTTATAAAAATCAATTAAATAAGAATATTTACTGAATTGTTGCTTTAATATACTTATATCAAAACCGAATGGTAAAAACAAAAGAGAAACATTTCTGCAGCCCAATCCAAAATACATAAAAACATCGTCCTCTAAACCTGAAATATCATCTTTCTCTGTAATTACAGCCAATGAAGAGCGAGATTTTCTAATAATATTTGGGTACTGTTTGAAATAAGAATCAAAATAAGCAGATGTGTTATTGCTGCCTGTGGCTATGATAAGGTCAAATTTTTTTACCTTATCGACAAAACTTATTGGCAAATCAAATTTTGTTTGCATTCTTTCCACAAGAAACGGAATAATTATTTTATCACAAGAAGACAATTTTACCTGCACAACACAACCTGAAAGCAAACCGCAAATAATATCATGGAAAGCAACCGCGGGAATATTGCCTGCACAAACAATGGCAAGATTTTTTGAATAAGACGGTTTATGATATTTATTGGCAAACTTTGATAATTCCTCTCCATTTAACCAAATAAGTATTTGTTTTAACGCATATAAAACATTTTCCTCTAAAAACCAAGCATTATTTTCTTTTGCACGCTCATACATAGATAGATAAGGTTGTTTATTCATATTTTCCCTTATATCCTTACCCAAAAATTCAAGAGCGCTAATAACCACACTTCTATCCATAAACCACACTTTTTAGATTTTACATAGGGTAGAACTCTTTTTTATCACTATCTTATACAAGGCTGATTTGATACTTTAATTTATTCTTTTATAACTCTGGTTGTCAATTACTTTACTTTTAAATCTACCATCTCTAAGAAATTGCTTAGACCTTGTTGATATTTTTATGGTATTATCTATCAGCATTTGACATCTATCCAAACTATCAAATTTTATATCATACTCATAATGTCGTCTCTTCAGCCAAAAACTACTCACAAGCCACTCTATCGGACCTTCCCACAAATAGTTTTGTCTTACCCTCTGGGTTATCCAAATTCCAAATGGTTTGGTTTTTCTTTTAATGGTATAGTATTCATCGCCTATTTGGTTGTAATGTTTTATTATTTTAAATTTCATAATTGTAAGTATTTAACGAGTCAAGTGTCAGTAATACGAGTTACAAGTAAGTCAGCATAAGTTAATAATGAGTCCGTCTATGAATATAGACTCCATTTGATTTTTTATGATTTAAGGACTCTTTCATAAATTATGCTGACTTATCACAGTAAATTATTTATTTAAAAAGTTTTTGAAATTCTCTTTTCTTTCTATTTCTCCATTCTCCTTTGTGATAAACGTATGATGCTATAAGAGGAAGTACAGTAGTAGCCTCTGCATAGACCATTTGCTCATACTTTGGAGAAACTTTTCCCCAAGAACCTGCTTCTTTCAATGTAGAGGATGAGCAAGCACCGTCTCTGACATCAGCAACTGTTATTTGAACCGCATATTTGTGCATATCAACCTCATGTCCCAAAACCTCGGCACAAACAACCGTATCTTGAGCAAAATTCTTCGGCGTTCCTCCTCCTATCATAAACAGTCCCGTTGTACCACAGGCTATTTTTATATTGGTAAGTTCAAGAAAATCCCTTACAGAGTCAATGGAAAGATGTTTATCCGGATTTGCCACCTGATGCATTACCAATCCAAAACCTGCACTGCAATCCGAAAAAGCAGGACAAAAGATAGGTACATTGTTTTCATAACAAGCCTGAATCAAAGAATCTTTTTTCTTTGCATTACCGGAAGCCAACCACTTGCCTATTTCGTAAATAAACTCACGAGAAGAATAAGGTCTTGGCTCCAAACTATCTGCTATTTCTTTAATGGTTTTGTCGCAAACCTGCAACTCATCCTCATCTATATAAGTGTCGTAAATTCTGTCCACATAATTGTCTCTCAAAGTCATATCATCCATAAACTGAGAGCCTTTGTAATGTTTAAAGCCCAAGGCTTCAAACAAATCCATATCTATAATAGAAGCACCGGTGGAAACAATGGCATCTATCATATTATTTTTTACCATATCTACATAAACTTGCATACAACCTCCTGCAGAAGTGGAGCCGGCAAGCGTTAGAATTGTAGAACATTCCTTGTCTTCTATCATACTTTCAAGTATATCGGCAGCATTGGCCGTTTCTCTTGAAGCAAAAGACATATTACGCATCGCATTGATTATAGGTGTAGAATCAATGGCCTTGATGTCAATGTGTTTAATGGTTTCTTGTAATAAATCTTTTTTTTCCATAAAAGTTTATAAGTTTTTTTTTGTTAACCTCTTTTGAGCGGACGCACTGTGAACACTACAAAAAGAAGTTTTTTTATTATTACTCAAATACCACAGCGTCTATTTTTTTCAGTTTGCAAAGATACAACTTTTATTGACTTTTATCCAAATATCAGAGCAATAAAACTTTTCTTTCCCTACAAATAGAAAGAAAACTATTTTCTTGTGATAGAAAAAAGGTTTGTATTTCTATTTCGTTTACGCTATATTTTTGATTGGGGCAAAAACTCTTAGGCGATAGATTTATGTTTTTAAAATTATTTGCTATACCCTCCCCTTTCATTTTTACATAAGCCTCTTTTATCGTCCATAATTGAGTAAAAGCCAAATCAAAAACAGAAATATTTTTATTTTTTGAATGTAAATTGTTTGTTTGTTTCAAATACTCCACCTCTTTTGGATGAAAAAATCTTTCTACAAGTGGCAATTTATTTTTTCTGACTTGCTCTATATCTATGCCTATAGGAACATTATCAAAACAAACAGCCACATATTTTTTTGTATGACTTAGATTGAAAAAACATTCTTTATTGTGTTTAAAAAAAGGTTTTCCCTTAGCCTCCTTAATCATAGTAAAATCAAACTCAAACCCCTGTTTTTTAAGTTCATCTATCAAAAATTCTTTTGTCAACAAAGATACTTTTTCCCTTTCTGACAGAGTATTGTCAAAGGGAATTTTTTTTTCTAATTCCTCTATTTGAGCAACAAAATACTTCACAACAAAAAAACTATTGTTCCAACATTTTTACAAAATCCTCTTCTGTTATCATTGTGATATTTAAACTTTCTGCTTTTCGTTTTTTCTCCGGTCCCATTTTTTCTCCACAAACAAGATAATTGGTCTTGGAGGATAGCGAGGAAACATTTTTTCCACCATTCAACTCTATTGCTTTTTTTATGCCCTCTCGTGAGAAATTTTTAAAACTACCACTGACCACAAAAGTTTTTCCTTGCAAAATATTGTTTTTTTCCTCCTTATTTATTTGAAATTGCAAGCCTTTTTCTTTTAATCTTTCTATTTCCGTTAAATTTTCCTCCTTATGAAACCACAAATAAACACTATTGGCTATGGTTTGCCCAACATCTTCCACATTTAACAACTCCTCTATGCTTGCTTGTTGGAGATTGTCTACAGATTCAAAATGTTGTGCTATGGTTTTTGCTCCCACCTCTCCTACATACCTTATTCCCAAAGCAAACAACACTCTTTCAAAGGGTACTTTTTTTGACTCTTCTATGGCATTGATTATGTTTTTTGCTCCCTTTTCTTGAATGGAAACTTTTTTTCCCTCGTCCGAAAAATACACTCCCATTACATCCTCCTGCTTTAAGTCATACATGGAAGCAAAATCCGTTACTTTATTACTATTTAAAAGATATCGCATTTTCTCCCCACCCAAAGTATCTATATTCATGGCTTTTTTTGAAATGAAATGCTGAAAACGCCCGAGTATTTGAGGAGGACAATGATTATAATTTGGACAAAACCAGCCGGCTTGGTCTTCTTCTTTGACCAATTTGGCACCACAAACAGGACATTGGGTAATAAAATGCAACCTCTCCTCTTTTCCCTCCAAAGATGTATTGTGTTTTGCCTCCACTATTTTAGGAATAATTTCCCCACCTTTTTCTATTACAAGAGTATCTCCTTTGCACAATCCGAGTACATCCATTTGGTCGGCGTTGTGTAGCGTGGCTCTCTTTACCATGGTACCGCCCAAATGCACAGGGTCAAACTCGGCCACAGGTGTAATAATTCCCGTTCTACCCACTTGATACTCTATGTTGTTGAGTTTGGAAAAGGCTTGTTCGGCTTTGAATTTATAAGCCGTTGCCCAACGAGGAGATTTTGCCGTAAAGCCCAAAACATCCCAATACCTCACCTCATTGAGTTTGATAACAACGCCGTCTACATCAAAAGGCAGATTAAAACGCTCTTTGTCCCAATAGTTTATAAAGTTTAGAATTTCATCAATATTTTTGGCTATTGCAAAAAAGTTGCCCGTTTTAAATCCCCATTCCTTCGCTTTTAACAATCTTTGATAATGAGTCGGTTCCTGTATATTATCACCCATCAGAAAATAAAGGAAACAGTCAAGTTTTCTCTGTGCCACTTGTTTAGGGTCTTGCAATTTGAGACTACCGGAGGCGGCATTTCTACAATTGGCAAAAGGTTCCTCCCCGTTTTCTATCCTCTTTTTGTTAAACAACTCAAAGGCTTTGTGGGGATAGATAACCTCGCCTCTTATCTCAAATTCTTGTGGAAAGCCCTCACCTTGCAGACTCAAAGGTACGGAGGGTATTGTTTTTACATTGGCAGTTACATCATCTCCCACAATTCCATTGCCACGGGTTACCGCCCTTACAAGTCTCCCCTCCTCATACAAAAGACTTATAGCCAAACCATCATATTTTAATTCACATACCCACTCCAAATTTTTTATACCAAGATTTTGTTCCGCCCTGCTTACAAAATCAGATATTTCTTCCTTGCTATAAGTATTTGACAAAGAAAGCATAGGAAAACGGTGCTCCACTTGTTTAAAATCCTTGTTTATTTCACCTCCCACTCTTTGGGTGGGGCTATCCGATGAAATAAACTCAGGGTGTTGTTTTTCCAAATTCTCCAACTCCTTCATCATATTGTCAAACACCACATCCTCTATTGTAGGCTGGTCTAAAACATAATACTCATAGGAATACCTATTTATTTTTTTGCGTAGCTCCTCTATTTTCTGTCTTATTGTATCCACTTTACTCTTGTTTTTTGCAAAGGTACAAATTTATTTAAAAATACACACCCACAGGATGCTTTACAGGCACAGCCTGTTTTATATGGGCAGAGCCGTTACAGAATAATCTTTAACATAAAACAAGTTATACTTGCGGCTCTGCCCTATGCTAAACTTATTACAAATCTTAAAAACCTATGACAGCCCATAAGAAAAGTAACGGCTTTGCCCATATAAAACAGGCTAAAAAAGAGCCAAAAAATATTTTTTCGGGAAATTTAATTGATGGGTACTAAAAAGTCAAAAATAGGGATGCTACCATTGATTATCAACTACTTAACCTTTTTCGAAGGGTCAAAATCGGGTAAAAATGGTCATTTTCAGCGTTTTCGAGAGGTTTTTTGAGGAAAAAATTTTTTCTTTGCCCGTTTTGTAAAAATGAATCGGCGATTCATTTCGACGAATCGGCGTTTCGATAAAATAAAACGCCGATTCGTTTTTGTTGATTATCAAGTAGTTACAAGGATGAAAATTGGAAATTTTGTGATAGGGGTATTTCTCTATGCAAAGTTACGAAGATTCTATGACCTGACCAAACGCGTGCAACTTTTTATTTTGTAACTTATTGATAATCAATAAACGGATTTTGCTGTTTTTTACCTTATTTTTATAGGTTATAATGGCTTGTAATGAGTTATGATAAATAGGCATAGAATATAGTCGTTATTTTGTTTTTTATCTGTGAGAATACTCACAAATAATGAGTATCGCAGGCCGGCAAAATACTTAAATTATGGTATTGTGGGGGTATGGCAAAGTGTATACTTTTGCAAATTCAAAAAAATTAAAAAAATAACTAACAAAAAGATACAGAAATATGAAAAGAAAGTTTGTTTTATTAACCACACTTTTAGCCTTTGTTTTCATTGGCTACGGACAGAATACTTTAAACGAAAACTTTGAAGCCTCTTCTTCTTTGCCGTCGGATTGGACTTTTATATTGGATGGAGTGCAAGAGCAAGCAAATGAATTGGAGGTGGCTATTTGGAATGATGACCCTAATAGTAACGATTATTATTCGGGCAGGGCGTTAAGCGGAGAAAATTCGGCTTGGATTCTTTTTCAATATTGTATGGACGACAATGCAAAAATATATATGATAAGCCCAAAATTGAAAATAACCTCAGCGAACAATTCTTTTGTTTTCAATATGTTTGTAGATAATTTTTCACCTTATGCAGGAAAATTTTCCGTCCTTGTTTCCACCTCAAGTAATGCTAAAGAAGATTTTAACTCAGCCTCTCTTTTAGAGGTAGAAACAGCAGATTTATTTAGCGGTTGGGAACAATATGAAGTTGATTTATCCTCATATAACGGACAAGAAATCTATGTGGCGATAGTATTTGCAGACCCAAGTGCTTATACTTGGTTTTTTGTAGATGATATAACAGGACCTGAATTGGCTCCGCAAACGAGTGTTAATGATACCTGCAAAATAACTTCCTTACCTTTCAGTGAAAATTTTGACACTTGGGAATACGCAACCGTACCTGATTGTTGGAGTTGGATAGGTTATGATTTTTATCAAGGTATGTATTACCCTACAACTTTGGTAAATGGATATAACAACACAAATTGGCTTGCTTTTTTGGGTATGGAAGGAACCGAGACAATGGTTGTTTCTTTGCCAAAACTTGCAGATAACATCAATGTCAACACATTAAACCTAAATCTTGATGCTACAAATTATGGAACAGGAAAACTCGTAATTGGTGTAATGAATAACCCTGACAGTATCAATACGTTTATTGCCGTTGATACCCTCACTCCATTGAATAATGTTTGGACTAATTATAATGTAAATTTCAGCGAATACACCGGCACTGGCAAATATATTTCTCTACGAGTAGGAGCTCCTTATGATAACGACTATGTTTTTGTGGGGGTGGAAAATCTTGTTTTGGACTATATCTCCAATCCAAATACAACTTACGATACTATATTGGAAAATATTTGTCAAGGCGAGAGTTTTACCTTTGACGGAGCAGAATTGACAGAAAGCGGAGTTTATTTTGATACAGTCAACGTACAAGAAAACGGTCTGTCGGAAATACAAGTGCTTATTCTTACTGTAATTCCCACATATACTCAAATTATAAACGACACCATTACAGAGGGAGCAACCTATACACAGAACGGTTTTAACGAAAGTCAAAGCGGACAATACACACTTGCATTACAATCAATAAACGGCTGTGACAGTACGATAGTTTTGAATCTTACGGTTGAGACTTCTTCCTCCGTAGATAAAGTAACAAAGGAAAACAATTTTACAATTTATCCTAACCCTGCAAAAGAAAAATTGTTTATCAACACTTTAGAAAAAAATGCAAACGTTATTATAACAAATATTAATGGCATTGTTGTTTATCAAAACAATAATTTTGCAAGCACTCCTATTGAGATAAATCTTAAAGAGTTTGAAAACGGAGTTTATTTTATCAGAATAAACAACCTCTCAACAAAGAAGTTTATAATAGAAAAATAAATTCACTCTTATTTGTAGAATGGCACGGGCTTTTAAGTAAGTCTGTGCTGTTTTTTTATTAACCTTAAAATATGAGATTTTGCTATTAAAAGAAAAATATATAACTTTGCAAATCCATTTTTATTTATGTAAGATAAAAAGGAGAAGCAGTTTATTTTTAGTAGTTTAACAAAAAGAGGGGGCAAAAGAAATGATAGATACAATTAGTTTTGAAAAAGTAAAATGGTATCAAGTCTTTAACCCAACCGATGAAGACTTTGATTGGTTGATGGATACTTTTGGTTTTCACCCCTTGGATATAGAAGACTGCAAAAGTTCCAACCAAAGACCCAAAATAGACGAATACGATGATTATTATTTTTTGATTTTACACTTTCCTTACTTCGATAAACAAAATAGGTTTATCCGTTTGAAGGAGGTTAAAATATTTTGGGGAAGAGATTATATTGTAACCATGGGGTCTTCTCATTGGGTGGTTAAAAACGTATTCAACGAAATGAAACGTTTGTCCGGTCTTCAACCTTTGAAAGAGAAAAATGAGGAGGAAGATGATAATACTTTGGATGTTACCTCCTCTTCTGATGCATTGCTTTATAATCTGTTGGATAGGCTTATGGTTGAGACATACTCTCTTGTCATGCGTGTGGGTACGGAGGTTGATAATATAAACTTTGATATTTTTTCAAAAAAAGCAAAGGAAGTTTTGGAACATCTTAGTGTTACAAGAAAGAATTTGATAGCAATGAATACCTCTTTCAAGCCTCAATTGAGAGTGTTTCATAAATTTGAGTCGGGCGGAATCAAAGGCTATGAGGAAAATATGGAGGAATATTGGGGAAATATACTTGACCAATATCAAAAGATGTTTGACCTTGTGGAAGACTATGGAGAATTGATAGAGGGTTTGAGCAAAACATTTGATTCCATGCAGAGCAACAGAGCAAACGATATAATGAAAACTTTTACATTTATTTCTACTCTTATGCTTCCTTTAACTCTTATCTCAGGTATTTATGGAATGAATGTTCATTTGCCGGGAATGTCCTCGCCTTATGCTTTTGTGTATATTTTGGTAGGAATGTTTGTTGTGGGTATGTGTTTCTATCTGTATTTCAGACGCAAAGGCTGGTCGTAAAGTTGCAAACAAAACAAATTATTTTTCCGATTTTTGTTTTAATTGGGTATTTTGAAAATGCTTGCAAAAGTTGGTAAGTAAACACTTTTCACACTCGGGTTTTCTGGCTTTGCAAATGTACCTGCCCAACAATATAAGTTGATGATGCAAAAGAGCAACGTCATTTTTGGGAATATGTTTCATTAGTTGCTCCTCTGTCTGTAAAACGGTTTTAGCCTTGTTGGTAAGCCCTATTCTTTTTGAAACTCTATGTACATGAGTATCCACCGGCATAGTGGGCTTGTTGAAAACAACACTTGCTATAACATTGGCGGTTTTTCTCCCTACTCCCTGTAAGGTTTGCAATTCTTTCACCTCCTGTGGCACCTCTCCATTATAAATCTCTACTATACGTTTTGCTGTATTTTTCAAATATTTAGCCTTACTATTTGGATAAGAAATGCTTTTTATATATTCAAAAATTTCCTTTTCCTCTGCTTCTGCCATATCTTTGGGTAAAGGAAAACGCTTAAACAAAGCAGGAGTAACCATATTTACTCTTTTGTCCGTACATTGTGCAGAAAGAATTACCGCTATCAAAAGATGAAAAGGAGTATCGTTTTCCAATTCTGTTGTAGCGTTTGGATACATTAGATTCAATTGCTCTAAAACCAAAGCATATCTTTGTTCTATGGTCATAAGTATTTTTTTAATTAACCGAAAATGTTGTTATCACAGGGTAATGGTCGGAAAAATCCACACTTGGCGAATAGTAACTTTTTGCTTTAAAAAATTCTTTTTTAAAAAGAATATAATCTATTCTATAAGCAGGAAAAACTCCGTTATAACTTCGCCCTATACCTCTGCCCTTATGCACAAAAGCGTCTGAAAGATTGTTTGTCATCAATTTATAAACTCTGGAAAAAGGTGTTGAATTAAAATCTCCCGCAATTATATAAGGTGTTTGTGCGTCTTCTATGTTTGCAAATATCTCCTTTACTTGCTGTTCTTTTTGAGAATCGGCAACAACCAATTTTTTTAATATATTCTTTCCTCCTTGTTTGTCTTGTATGTTGCCATGTATTATTTGAGAATAAGAACTTTTTTCCTCAGGTCCAAGCATATAGGAAATCAAATGAAAATTATAAACTCTGATTTGCTTATCCTTATAAGGAATATCCACATAAATAAGGCTGTAATTTCTTTGACTCTCGGGCAAAATACTCCCGGCATTGGAAATATGATATTTGGAATATATGGCACAATCGCGAATAACACTGCTATTGCCCTTATTGTAATAATAAAAATATCTGTATTTCATAGCATTAGTCAATCTATAATGAACTCCTTGTTTATCATTAATGTTTGAACTATAATCTTGAAAACAAATAATATCGGGAGCAACTCTATGAACAAAGGCAAGAATGGAGTCCATATTGTCTTTTTTTACAGCAGAATTTTCCAAAGTATTGTGTATAAAATCATTAACATTATAAGTCAATATGGTAATATCTCCTTCGGATTTTTCTTCATGTGTAGAATAATTAAATAAACGAAAAACAAAAGAAAAGTGTACAACTATAACAACAGCAGATAATAAAATATGTCTTCTCGGAGCAATTATCAGCCATAGAATTATAAATAAAACATTTATTATCAAAGCAAAAGGATAAGCGTATGACAACAACGAGGTTTTATCCAACCAATCAAAATGATAGGGAACGTAAGTTAAAAGCAAACATATAGCAACAACAATATTAACAAGGTATAATATCTTTTTTATTATAAACATAAATCGTATTATTTTGTTGTATTGGTTTGAGTCTCTTCTAACAAAACGGTTGGACTTTCCGTAATATCATCACTTTGTAAAGTGGAATTTATTCTTGGTAAAGCCTTCTCTACTACATTAGACTTTGAAATGCTGTAATTATCTATTTTCCAATTGTTTTTTATTTTTATCAAATTCCATAAAAAAACAACTTCATTGCCAAATTCGTCCGTTGTATTAACATTTGCCCTTGCTTTTTCTCCTTCTATTTCTATGGAAATTATTTTTATTGAAGTGTATTTTACTTTTTCTTTGCCAAAAGTTTTCCAATGTTTGATTTCATTATCCATATTTGGCGAACAAACTTTACTCATATCATTAAACTCATTGTTATTCAAAAAAGTATAGAATCTGTTTAGAGTTGAACTTATTTCTTGTTCATCTCCCTTATATCTGCAACCAAAAATCAAAAAAATAGAAACTATTATAATTAAAACTTTTTTCACTTTGCTTTACTTTAATTTTACAGATGCAAAGGTAATATAAATTTTGTAATTTTGCAGACAGAACAAAGTAAAACCAAAGTATGAGTATACAGGATAATTTATTGAAAATAAAACAAAGTATTCCCTCTAACGTTACATTGATAGCAGTTTCCAAAACCAAACCTGTGGAGGATATATTGCAGGCTTATCAAGTTGGGCAAAGAGTTTTTGGAGAAAACAAAGCACAAGAGATGAAAGAAAAATATGCTCTCTTGCCAAAAGATATACAATGGCACATGATAGGTCATTTGCAAGAAAACAAAGTAAAATACATTGTGCCTTTTGTCTCTATGATACATTCGGTAGATTCTTTAAAAATACTTTTAGCAATCAACAAAAGAGCGGTGCTTTGTAATAGAGTGATTGATTGTTTGTTTGAAATGGACATATCTCACGAGGAAAGCAAATTTGGTTTGTCTATGGAGGAACTCTCAACATTGCTCTCTTCAGATGAGTACAAACAAATGCAAAACGTAAGAATTTGTGGTTTGATGGGTATTGGTTCCATAACCGATGACAGGGAACAAACACGCAAAGAATTTCACGCTCTAAAAAATATGTTTTTAGAAATCAAACAAAAGTTTTTCGCAAATAGTGAATATTTTTCGCAAATCAGCATGGGAATGAGTTCCGATTATGATTTGGCTATACAAGAAGGCAGTACCATGGTAAGAATAGGCAGTGATATTTTCGGAGCAAGAAACTACAACAAATAATAACTCATTATATATTGTCGGCGGACTTTCCAAAAAAATATTTTCAGGCTCTTTTATGGGTTAGCATAGGTTAAAAAGTCAGCATAAGTTGAAATATAAGAATGGCTATGCCCTTATTTCAACTTATGCTGACTTATGATAACTCATTTTATAACCTATAAAATAAAATGAGAGTTTATTTCTCTTCTTTTCTTGTGTTTTTTCTTAATTTGTAGGCAATGCAACCGCCTGTCAAACTTAATAATAAACCTGTCGCTGTACCTATCGGTGTTGTTGTTTGGACTCTATTTGTTGATGTTTCTAATCTGTTTGGCGATGGGGCAGGTGTTGGTGGCTGTGCTTCTATACTGCCGCCTATTACCATAAAACACAATATCA
>CAZITO010000020.1:0-28409 GCA_964542225.1 uncultured Bacteroidaceae bacterium
CCCTATTTTTGACTTTTTAGTGTATATCAATTAAATTTCAGGCTCAGCCTGTTTTTATAGGGACAAAGCCATTACTTTTTGGCTCTTTTTTATGGGGGGACATAGGTTAGAATAAGTTGTAATAGGTTAGAATAAGGGCAAAACCGTTACTTGATAGATTGGCATTGGTTATTATGAGTTGTGATAAGTTGTTGAGATAAGGGCAAAGGCATTAATCCTAATCAATTAAAACTCTCTTTATTGCTTATATCGGGTTTATGTTAAATTCTTTGTTTTTGTTTGTACTTGTATTGATTCTTGATGAATGAGGGTGTATATTTCTTTTATAAAATCTTCCTCCAAATTATATTTCTTACTTGTTTGTATGATATTATCAAGTACTTCTTGCCAACGATTGAGTTGAAAAATACTCATATTGTTTTTTGATTTTATGGTGGCTATTTTTTTGCTCAACTGCATTCTATCACCCAATAAGGCGCATATTTTTTGGTCTATTTCGGTTATTTCTTGTCTGTACAGTTTCAAATATTCGTCTCCTTGTTTTTCAAGAGTTGGAAAAACCAATTGAGATATAAAATCTTTTATAGAGAAAGAAGATAATTGCTGCAGTGCATCTGTTTTTGCTTCGTTGGGCATTGGGTGAGTTTCTATCATTAGTCCGTCAAACCCTATGCTGATTGCGTTTTGTGCAACATCTTTTACCAACTCCCTTTTGCCCGCAATATGACTTGGGTCGCAAATTATTTTTAAATCTTTTCTCAATCGTTTCAATTCCAAAGGTATTCTCCAAAGAGGATTTTGCCTGTATATACCATTGTTTTCCAATTCAAAGCCTCTATGAATAGCAACAACTCCCTTGCATCCTGCTTTTTCCAAACGCTCTATACTGCCCAACCAAGTGTTAATATTGGGAATAGGAGAGTTCTTCACCCAAACGCTAATATTCTTTACCCCTTTTAAAGCATCGGCTATTTCCTGCACAGAAAAAGGGTTTGCACAAGTTCTTGCTCCTATCCAAACAGCATCCACGCCATACCTTAAACACAATTCCAAATGATAAGGAGAGGCTATTTCTGTACAAACTTTTAGAGAAAATTTTTCTTTGATATCTTTGAGCCAAACCAACCCCTGTTCTCCTACACCTTCAAAGGTACTTGGTCGTGTTCTCGGCTTCCATACTCCTGCTCTAAACCACGTTAATCCCGCTTTGGCAACATCATTGGCACAAATCAACATTTGAGAATGAGACTCGGCACTGCAGGGACCACAAACAATGATAGGTTTAGTTAAGGCAGATGGAGATTCTTTCATTTAAACTTGTGCTAAAAACATCCACAGTCATAGAGTAATCCACTATGGCATTGAGAACATCTTGACTTGGAGCCTCTTTTTTATCTGAGGCTGTGGCTAAATCTTTCTCCCATGTAAGCAAAAAATCATAATACTTTTCCATATACATATACCATTTAGAAAAACATTTGTATTTATAACGTTCTTATTTCGTTTTTATTATACAAATGTTTCTCCAAAAAGTATGAAATTTTTTCTATGATAATTATTCCAATCTTATTATCAAAAGATTAGAAAGAACTTGTTATTGTCATAAACAGTCCGTTGGAAGCAGGCACTTCCCTGCAAACACCACCTATACAAAGTATTCCTTGACGTTGTTTGCCATAAGATATTTGTACTCTTGTGGTGTTGATGGTACAACCTGCGGAAATATTGTAATAATGGACTTTATCGCCTTCTTCTGTACCATAATTCCATTGGTCTGATAGTGCAAAGAAATATCTTCCTTTCAAATTGTATTCTGCAGAGAGTTGCAACCAATCGCCTTTGGCAAATTCATCATAATCTTGTTTTGTTGTAAGCCACTGTAACTCGCCTTTTAAAGAATTGCGAGAGGCAAATCTATATATACCCTCGGCAACAAATACATGTGCATAAATAAACGGATTGCCGGGATGTCCGTAGGCTATAGGGTTAAACTCTTGGTAAGCATACATAAAATTCATCTTGTAAGAAGGAGAGATTTTTTTGTTTATCTCAAGATTTATTTCTTGAAAATACTTCTCATCACCCAATTTAAAGAAATTACTTTCATAGCCCAAAGTTCCTTTTTCGTTTAACTCGTATCCTTCTATTGCTGTCTTATCTATGGAGGAGACGTAAGAATAATTAAGTTTTACATCCGTACCGTATTTTCCCCCAAAAAAAGTACCTTTCTTAAATTTGTACATTATATCGGCTTGAAACCCCATTTCACCATCCAATTGTGTCGCATACGAATACATGGACATCAAAGAATAAGAGTGTTGTTTGGTTATGGCTGGCAAATAATTGATGTTAAGCATTCTGCCTTGCAATGTTCTTTTGGATTTGAAAGACATATTATCTATACGTTTGCCTTCCAATCTTATGGCAAAGCCCTTTACACTATAATCGGCCGCAAGCAAGAGAGCATTACCCTTGTGATAAATATAGTTATTCATGGCATTAGGGTCTTGTCCTTTTTGAGCAAATTCTCCTTGAAAATTAAAGTTTTTATAACCAAAATTCATTCTAACAGCACCGGCTCCTATGTTTTTAGGTATATTTAATTGATAAATTCTGTCTTCTATGGTTACATTTTCCGCCGAGGCTTTTTCATAAACGGAAACAAAACTTCCTCCCAAACTTATTCTAAAATTGGAAGAAGCAAAGGAAGGTATAATATCATTGAAAGACAATTCGGCATCTGCTCCTCTTACCAAACCGTTGTCCGTTTGCCAAATATCTTCCCAATAATACCTTTGTTTGCCGACAATTCCTTTTAGAATGATACCATTAAAAGGTTTTGCCACTATTCGCAATCCATCCATGGCATTGTCCAAACCAAGATTTCTCTCTTCGTAGGAACGAAAAACCAAACCATTGCCAAACTGCTCATAATAGTTACCAAGGGTTACCTCAAAAAAATCTTTCTTATAGGTAGCAAATCTAAAAGGAATACCTGCTCCTTTATATTCATTGTCAAAACCAAGTATAGGGTTAAGATAAGCCTCATATCTAAAACCGGCAGTAAAATTTTCGGTGGAATACAATATATTAGCAAAAGCATTTACCCTCATTTTGTCTTCCAAAGACTTTGCTCCTATCACACTGTCGGCTTTGGAAGCCTGTATATCTGTTTGAAAATTACCTGTTATTTTTCCGCCAAAAATACCCTGAGCCTGCAAACCAAGACAGAAAAAAAGAGTACCTATCAATAAAAGTGTTTTTTTCATACTTGTCTATTGTTTAGAGAGTTCTATGTATTTTTTTATAAGATTTTCTTCATCTCCTTCTGCATATCCCGCATGTTGCCAAAGAATCTCTCCATTTGCACCGACAATAAAAGTATGTGGAGGGTTGTTTACTCCCATAGCGCGTTTAAAATCCGAATTTTCATCTATAAACACCTCATAAGCCCACTCTTGAGCCGTAACCAATGGTTTTACTTTTCCTTTTGTACGGGTGTCGTCCAATGATATGGCATAGATTTTTATTCCTGTTTCTTTTTGCCAATCTTCATATAATTCGGCAATAGCAGATAATTCTTGCAAACAAGGATGACACCACGTTGCCCAAAAACAAATAACAAACGGTTTGCCTTCGTTGGAAAACGTTGAGGTATTGACTACCTTGGAGTCCATGTCTTTTATATTTGTACCTGTGATTTTGGCATTTTGTGCCTTTAATGATACTGCGCCCAAACATAGGACAACCAATAATAAAAATATTCTTTTCATGGCTTTATAAAATTTTTAATTGTTTATATATTTCTTTCTGTTAAGTACTCCACCAATTTTATCAAACTTTGCGAATAAATGTTTTTTGGAAATGTGGAGGCTATATTTTTTGCCCTCGTACTATAATAATCCACTTCTTGTTGCGAGCGACTTATAACACCACTCTGCGTTATCTTCTCAATGAGTAAGTCTATTTCTTTTTGTTCTTTCTTGTCGGAATAAAGGAAAGACAAAGTTTCCTCTTTTTCCTTTTCAGTAAGTGTTTCCATATAGTAAATAAGAGGTAAGGTGATTTTTTTCTCCCTTATATCCGCTCCTTTTTTCTTGCCGGTGTTTTCCAAATAGTCCAATAGGTCGTCTTTTATCTGAAAAGCCATTCCTATATTGTGTCCCAATTCACGTATTTTGTCCAAATCCACGTTTTGTGCTTTGCAGGTCAAGGCACCGCACATTGTGGAGGCTTCTATCAAGGAAGCGGTTTTTTCATAGATTATTTTTAAATATTGGTCTTTTGAAGTGCTTTTGGTATCGGTGATTTCCATTTCACCAATTTCTCCTTTGGGCAAATCCATTGCAATTTTGGCAAACACGGGCATAAGATTAAAATCCTCTTGTGTTTTTATCAAAGCCAAAGCCTTGCCATAAAGATAGTCGCCTACAAGTATGGAAGCCCTGTTGTCCCATATGGCATTGAGAGTTTTTTCGTTTCTCCTATAAAAACTCTCGTCAATAACATCATCATGTAACAAAGAGGCAGTGTGTAACAATTCTATTATAACCGCCGCCCGTATGGTTGAAACAGATATTTTGGCAAAACTTGCGGCAACCAACAGCGTCAGCATTGGTCTTATTCGCTTTCCTTTGAGTGTCAATAGATAGGTCAACATATCACCCAATGCTGATTTTTCCTGCGAAAATGCATTGGAAAACATTTCTTCAAAGTCGTGCAAGTCTTTTTGAATACAAGTAGTTATTTCCTCTATTTTTGTCATTATTAGTTTTTTTTGCAGTGCAAAGATACAAATATTTGAGTAAAAACCTGAATATTGAGCATTTTTTATTAATCTGCAAAAGTTTTAAAAGATTTGCATAAAGTTATGAACACTATATTTTGCAGAAAGCAAACGATTATATTTATCTATCCTTATAGCAATTCTCAATTGCCGTTGATTTAGCCAAAGATGTCTCTCCAAGAAAAAATAGCCATCAATACACTACGCAAAAGCAAATAAGAGATAAAACCTGCCCAAAGAGCATTATTACTCTGTCCAAAAACGAAAAAGATTATAAAAAAAGATGCTGTAGCAAAGAAAATTGCATTTCTCATTATAACCGATTTTATCATCCCTATAAGTATTCCGTCATACAAAAAGGCAAGGAAACCTGTTATCGGTATAAGTATGGTCCAAAACAAATATTTTTGAGCCACACGTATAACTTCTTTGTTGTTTGTCAGCAAGGAAAGTATATCTTTGGCAAAAAAGCCATATACAAGCACGCATAACAAAGCCATTCCTACACCCCAAAGTATCAACAATTTTACGGTTCGTCTCAGATTTTTTACCTCATTTGCTCCTGAAAATCTGCCACAAAGCGACTCGGCGGCATAAGCAAAACCGTCCATGAAATAAGAAAACAAAGTAAACAATTGCATTATCAATGTATTGACAGCCAATAAAGGAGAAGGCATTTTGGAGGAGGCTATGGTAAAATATGAAGTTACTGCAATAATACAAATGGTTCGCAAAAATATATCCCCATTGACTTTAAAAAACTTGGTCATCGGCTCTTTTTTTAATGCTCGAGACAAAGAAATATTATATTTTTTAAAATATTTGACAAAGAAAATAATTAACGTAACCAAAAGACCGGAGTATTGCGCAATCAATGTTGCGTAAGCCACACCGTCAATTGTCATATTAAAACGCATAACAAACAGCAAGTCAAAGACAATGTTTACAATATTTATAAATATTGCTATCCACATTGGAGTTTTGCTATCCTGCATACCTATAAACCAACCTTTCAGCGAATACATACCAAGTGTTGCAGGCGCAGCCCAAATTCTAATATAAAAATATTGTAGAGCAAGATTTTTGATGCTTTCATCTCCGTCTATAAAACTCTTTGCCACAAAACCTATGGGCTTTTGCAAGATTATCAAAGTTAATGCTCCAACTATGGCAATAAAACAACTACGGGTCAATATATCTATTTGTTCTGTTTTATCATCTGCTCCATAACTTACGGCTGTAAAACCACTTGTACCCATACGTAAAAAGCCAAACAACCAATAGATAACATTAAAAATCATTGTACCTATGGCTATGGCTCCTATGTATTCCGCTTGCTTTCCACCTACGGATATATGCCCGACTATTGCCGTATCCACTATGCCCAACAATGGCACGGTGATATTGGTTATAATATTGGGTATGGTAAGCCTTAATATATTGGTATTTAAATTTTTAATACTTTGCATAAATAAAAATTACTTTGCCACCTGCTTTCAATTTTTTTTACCCTCTTTGTATTCAAATATCATAAGCTCTTTTGATATAAACAAAAACGCAAGTTTTTTTTTATTATTGTAGTAGATTATTGTTTAGACTGTAACAAGTTACTACCACTACGAAAACAAAAATATACATTGTTGCTTTATTTACAGTTAATTTATTATCTTTGCCTTTTGAAAAATATTTTTTTATGAAGAAAACACCTTTTATTTTATCGTTGATTATTTCCGTGTTTTTGGTCAATTTGGCAAAAGCAGACGGAGGAATGTGGTTGCCTATGTTGCTCTCTATGAATGAAAGTGATATGCAGGCAAGAGGAATGAAAATATCTGCAAAGGATATTTACGATGTTAACAATGCTTCTTTAAAGGATGCTGTTATGCTTTTTGGTAGTGGTTGCACGGGAGAATTTGTTTCAAATCAAGGTTTGGTTTTTACCAATCATCATTGCGGTTACTCCTATATTGTAAAACACTCCACCGTAGAGCATGATTATCTTACTAATGGTTTTGTGGCAAATAGTTTGGAAGAAGAATTGCCTTGTCCCGGTCTTAGTGTAACAATACTTCAGTATATGAAAGATGTTACCAAAGATGTTTTGCAAGGAGTAGGGGAGGACTTAAATTCCGAACAAAGAGCCTCTTTGATAAAAATCAATATGGACAACCTTATACTTAAAGAAACAGAAGGAACCGACCTTTCTGCCATAATCAAGCCTATATACTATGGCAACCAATATATTATGTGGGTAAATAGAGTTTATAAAGATGTCAGACTTGTAGCCGCTCCGCCAAGTAATATAGGCAAATTTGGAGGAGATACTGATAATTGGATGTGGCCGAGACATACGGGCGATTTTTCTGTTTTCAGGGTTTATGCAGACAAGGATAACAAACCTGCATCATATAACAAAAACAATAAGCCTTATAGTCCCAAAAAGTTTATGAAAATATCTTTGAAAGAAAAAAATGAGGGAGACTTTACTTTTGTTTTTGGTTATCCGGGTACTACAAAGCAATTTCTTACCTCCTTTGCTGTTGAACAGGTGCAAAACTATGAAGACCCTATACGCATAAAACTTCGCACAGAAGTGCTTAACGTTTATAATCAAGCCATGAATGAATCTCCAGCCAAGCGTTTAAGATATGCTTCCACTGTTGCCGGTATAGCCAATGGATGGAAAAAATGGCAAGGAGAGGTAAAGGGGTTGAAATTCCTTGATGCCGTAGAGAAAAAGAGAGAGTTTGAGAAAGATTACACCGATATTATTTCCAAATTTGAGAAAATATATAAAAATAATCTTCCTTACGAGCTTAAAGAAATATATATAGGAGAAGCGGTACTTTCTTCTCAAATGATGAAACAAGCAAGACAAGTTCTAAATATTCTAAATCTTTGCTCTGCTGACTCCACAAGCGATGAAACAATAAATATTTATGCTCAAAAACTTCTCAATTCTTTGCAATCTTATTATAGCAACGATTTTGTTTCTCAAAGAGTGGTGGATAGTACTATTTTTGTTAAAACTATGGTTATTTTTTATAATGATTTTGCCAAAGATAATTATTCTTTTCTGAATAATAGGATAGAGAAGACTTATAAAGGAGATGCCGGTAAGTATTTTGCTGAAGTATTTGCACAAACCATTCTCACCAACCCTCAAAAAGCAGAAAAGTTCTTAACCGATTTTAAAAAGAAAGATTACAAAAAACTTCTTAACGACTATGCCATAGAACTTTTGTCTCCTATCTGGGGAGAATATATAAACAATGATATTGACCATATAGCAAAAAATGAGCATTCTTTGGACAGCCTTTATAGAGTATATGTGGCTCAAATAATGGAAAAAAATAAAGAGAAAATGTTTTACCCTGATGCCAATCTTACTCTTAGGGTTGCCTATGGCAATATAGCCTCTTTTCATCCAAGAGACGCTGTTGGCTACAAACACTATACAACGCTTCAAGGTATAATGGAAAAAGAAAATCCGGATATTTACGACTATGTGGTTGAGAAAAAGCTTAAAGAACTTTATTTGAAAAAAGATTATGGACAATACGCAAATTCTTTGGGTGAAATGCCTGTGGCTTTCATAGCAAGCAATCATACTACAGGTGGTAATTCCGGCTCTCCGGTTATGGATAAAGATGGTAATCTTATAGGTATCAACTTTGATAGGAATTGGGAAGGTACAATGAGTGATATACTTTACGACAAAGATTTGTGTAGAAATATTTCTTTGGACATAAGGTATTGTTTGTTTATAATAGACAAATTTTTGGGAGCAGATAACATTATCAAGGAATTGGAAATTGTTAAATAATAATTTACTTTGAATAAAAAAGCCTAAGTTGTATTTTTATAACTTAGGCTTTTTTATTGTGAATAATGGAAGTTTTACAAATAAAAAAAGAAGCACTTTCAAATGCTTCTTTCTTTTTCTGTGACTAATCTGGGATTCGAACCCAGGACCCCATCCTTAAAAGGGATGTGCTCTACCGGCTGAGCTAATTAGTCGTACCCTTTCAGGTCGTTTGCGAGTGCAAAATTATAACAAAATTCAATACTGACCAAATAAAATAAGATAAAATATTTAAATTATTTTTTTATAATTTGTAAATCAAATAGATAATTTTTGTTTTTTACTTATAATAAATAAACCTATATAGGTTAAAAGACCGTTCAATAGCAATAATTCAAAATCAAAAGAATAGTTAAACCACAATTTTGAATTGTTGTTAAGAACAAAGCAGACAATAGGGGCAAGTATGCAAATAAAAGGTACAAGTTTGTCATTCACAACTCTTTTATTGCTCAAACCAAAAGCAAACAAACCAAGCAAAGGCCCATAGGTTATGCTTGCCACTTGATAAAGAATATCTATGAGATGCTCGTTTTTGTTATGATAGTAAAATATGATAACAATTGTAAACAGAATAGCAAAGGTTATATGTACCCAATGCCTTATATGTGTTTTTTGTTTTTCGGTTTTGTCTTTACGATTTTCAAAGTTAAGAAAATCTATACAGAAAGCCGTGGTTAAGGAGGTTAAGGCTCCATCTGCACTTGGGTATAAGGCGGATATCAAACCTATAATAAATATTATTGAAGCAATAGGTGGCAGGTAGTTTATGGCTACTTGAGCAAAAAGGTCATCTCCTGTTGCAGAGATGCCGTTTTGAGCCTTATAAATATATAGAGCCGAGCCAAGCATAAGAAACAAAAAATTGACAATAAACAAGATAAGAGAGAAAGTTATCATATTTTTTTGAGCAGAACGTATGTTTTTACAAGAAAGATTTTTTTGCATCATTTCTTGGTCTAATCCCGTCATTGCTATGCAAATAAACATTCCGCCCAAGATTTGTTTCCACCAGCAATTGCGAGAAGAGGAATCGGTATCTATAAAAGTAAAGTACTCGCTGTGAGATATGTGATTTATCATTCCTCCAAAAGAAAAGCCCAAACTATGTGCTATCATAAGAAAACACAAAACCAAAGCCAAAAGCATAAAAGTGGTCTGCAATGTATCTGTCCAAACAATAGTTTTTACTCCTCCCTTTATGGTAAAAGCAAGAATCAGTAAAAGAAACATCAATACCGTTAGTTCAAAAGGTATTCCCCATGATTTGAAAACAAAGTTATATAAAACTATTATCACAATAAACATTCTGAGACTTGCTCCCAAACAACGAGACAGTATAAAAAAAGCACTGCCTGTTTTGTGGGAAAAATAGCCAAAACGTTTTTCCAAATAAGTATATATGCTTACCAAATTGAGTTTGTAATATGTAGGCATCAAAACAAAGGCTATCACCAAATAACCGAGAAAATAGCCAAATACCATAAGCATATAGGTAAACATTCTGTCATTCACCCAACCCGGTACACTCATAAAGGTAACTCCCGAAAGAGAGGCTCCTATCATACCATAGGCAACCACAAACCAAGGACTTTTTTTATTGCCTTGAAAAAAAGATTTGGCATCTGCTTTGCGTGAGGTCAAAAGAGTTATCCCAAACAAAAGCAAGGTGTATAAAACAAATACTATAAAAATAATACCTTCCATAAAATCTTACTTTTTAGATAACAGAACAATACCCCTTTTTCTCTGGAAAACCGTCTATATCAAAGACACCAACATATACAAGAAGTGTGCAAAGATACCTGCAGCCAAACCTCCAAACGTGTGGGCAAGAATGGCTTTGGAAATAAGTTTTCTATATCCTAAAGAGTCCAACATTGCAGCGTGAGTGGAAAGATAACCGCTCCAGCACATACCTATAGCAGTGCAAACAGCAACGGCATTGCCGTCCAATATACCCTCTTTCGCAAAAGAAGAAACCAATCCTAAGGCTGCACCGACACTGCCCAAAGCCGTCATAGGAAAGGCTATGAATTCCATATGATTAAAACCAAACAACCATTCAAAAACCCAATGTATTTTGTCTGCAAGCCAAGGCAAAATAGGAACACCTTGTCCTATGCCACCATCATAACCACCAACCGGAGCAGAGTTTGTTATCAAAAGCACCATCGTTGTAATGATAAGCACACCGGGAATAATAGCCATACCGAGTTCTACCCCCGTTTTTCCACCATCAAGCAATGCATTAAGAGTTCTAAGAAATATGCCCTCTTTTTGTTCTTTTTCTTCCTCAAAAACCTCCTCTTGTTCAACTTCTTTTGGAGTCATTACGGGAGCATCCATCTCAGGGTAAGCCTTTAATACAAATCTTTGCATCAAACGAGTAGAAATAATACTGCCCACCAATGCTCCGCAAAGTCCCACCAACGCACCTGACAGATAATTTTGTCCATAACCTATCATGGAAATAATAACCACAAAGCCCATACCAAAAGCAGTGCCGAAGTTGGTAAGCGAAACAAGTTGATATTTTTTGAAATAAGAAGCAAAATTTTTATCCTTAGACAAGGCTATAATAGCCGGGTTGTCGGAAAGAAAGGTCATAACACCTCCCAAAGCGGCAACACCAGGAAGGTTATACAAAGGCTTCATTAAAGGTCTTAACAATTTTTCCAAAAGATTGATAACTCCAAATTCAGCCAACAATTTACTCAAGGCACCCGTCAAAACGGTTATTCCCATCAAATAAAATACTGTGTTTAATAACAAGTCGTGAGCGGTACGCATTATGGTGTTCATCATATTTGCCATACCCATACGGGAGGACAATAGACCAAAGACAACCACAACAATTACCAAGAAAATAGTTGCCTCTCTTATTTTATGATTTACATGTTTTTTTGCTGATTTATCTTTTATATTAGATTTATTTTTTTCTTTCATTATAATATGGTATTATTTCAATAAATAATGTTTTTATATGTTGCTTTATTATAAGTATTATTTTCTGACTACATTTAGTTTCCAAGTAACTCCAAAATCTATATTGTGTTTTTTGTCTTTGTCATTGTAATAATAAACACAGTGCAATCTCAAATCCTTGTTTTTTAAAGGAAAATATTCTACTCCACCTCCCCAAAAAGTATAATTGTCCACATAATTAAAAGGAGTGTTATAAGCAGAATAATAACATATCGGCTCTTTATCATAACCTCCCTTAATAAAGGCATCTAATTTGTCTCTGTAATTATAATTTAACTTGCCGACAAAAGCGTAGGTGTATTTTAAATCGTCTTCGTTGTTGTTGATGGTTTGAGTAATATCTGCTTCAAGATAAAAATCATTTATTTCAAATCTATTTCCCAAAGCAACATAGAACAAGCTGTTATCTTTTTCTCCTTGTACATAGTTGGTAGACCAAATTGTTTTCCACCAGTCAGATACTTTGCCAAACCAAGCCAAATTATAAGACAATAAATCATCCTTATTTCCCAAAGAAAAAGGCGAGTTGATGATTTGTAAATAAAGAATATTGTCCTTATCAAAGGAGTAGCCGAGAGCGGCTCCTATACCATAACTTTGGGGTATTTCATTGCAAAAACCAGACCAATAATAAACATCTATAGGAGCATAATCATACTCAAAACCACCAATAAAAATTTCCTGCTTACCTACCATAAGCGACCATTTATCATTTATTTTCCAATCAAAGTAAAGGAAATCTGTTGCATTAAAAATATTGTCCTCTGTAAAAGGGTTTTTGTTTAACCTTTGACGTACACGATAGGAAATATTATCTGTTATATTGCCAAACATCTGAAAATTAAAGAAATCACCGGTAAAATGATTGTGATACTTGTTGTTGTCGTTTATTTCATTATGAAGACCTGCTCGGGCTTCAAAAAAAGCGTTGCTTATGTGATTTTGTGCCTTTATAGAAATAGCAAAGCACATAGCCAATAGTAACAAAGTTATTCTTCTCATAAAATATTGTTATACGTTATTATTTATTTAAAAATATTTTGCAAAGGTATAAAAAAAACATAGCCTTGTAAATATTGCTTACTCTTTCATTGGTAAAAACAAACAAGCATCTCCATAGGAAAGAAATCTATAATTATGTTTTAGGGCATGGTCATATATTTTTTTCCACTTCTCGCCTATGAAAGCACTTACCAATAATAATAGAGTGCTTTTGGGTTGGTGAAAGTTTGTTACAATGCCGTTGATTATCCTATATTTGTACGAGGGAGCAATTATAAGTTCTGTTTCGCCTTCTATGTAGTCTTGATTTGTTGCGTCCAAAAAATTTATTATTGTTTGCAAAGCCTCCTTGCTTGATATACTTGTTGGTTTTTCGTATGGTTGCCATTGTTTGATAGACATAGGAATATTCCCTTTTTCCAACAATTCCACTCCATACCAATACAAACTCTCCAAAGTTCTTACCGAAGTAGTTCCCACTGCTACAATATCTCTTTCCAAGTGCTTTACGAGGTTGATTATTGTTGATTTGGAGACGAATATTTTTTCGGTGTGCATTTGATGTTGTCCTATGTTGTGTGAAGAAACCGGCTTAAAAGTTCCTGCTCCAACGTGCAAAGTAACAAAATCGGTTTGTATGTTATTTTTTCTCAAATCCTCCAAAGTCACCTCTGTAAAATGCAACCCTGCCGTAGGAGCGGCAACACTGCCCTCATAATTGGCGTATATGGTTTGATAATCTTGTTTGTCTTGCTCTACAGAATCTCTGTCCAAATAAGGAGGCAAAGGTATGTTGCCAAACATTTCCATAATTTCGGCAAAACTCTTTTTCCCCGTCCATGTAAATTCTACCAACCAACAATCTTTTTCTGCCCCTATTCTGTTTGCAAATAATTTTGTCTCAACGCCTTTTATTGTTTGTTTCGCCTCCAAAGAGCCGTCTTTCCATTTCTTATTATTGCCTATCAAACATCTGAAAACAACCCTTTCTTTTTGGGAAAAGGCTTCTTGTATTTCCAAAGGTTGCACGGGTTCAAGACAAAAGATTTCTATTTTTGCTCCGCTCTCTTTGTAAAAAAACAACCTCGCATATATTACCTTTGTATCGTTGAATACAAGCAAACTATTTTCTTTTAATAACTTAGGCAAACGATAAAAAATATCATCCTCTATTTCTTTGCCGTTATAAAACAAAAGTTTTGCTTTGTCTCTTTGTTGCAATGGAAATTTTGCTATCTTCTCTTTGGGCAGAACATAATTATAATCCTCTATGACTATGTCCTTTGGATTCATAAAATTGTTTTGGTGTATCAAAAAAATATTTTTAAGGCAAACTACTTTACAATAGTTATTTCGTAACTCTCCATTATAGGATTGTACAACAATTCCTTGCAAGCCTTTTCAACAGAAGCAATTGCCTCTTTTTCATCTTTTGCTTCCACTTGTAAGGTTATGTGTTTGCCTATTCTGACATTCTCAATATTGTCAATGTTAATATTTTTCATTGAAGAAGTAACAGCCTTGCCCTGCGGGTCCAACAATGCTTTCAACGGCATTATGTCTATAGATACATTAAATTGCATAACTCTTTAATTTTATATAATTCTTATTTCTTTTTGCAAAATTACACAAAACTCGCAAAACAACATTAACTTTGGTCCTAAATTTAATCTTTGTCTAAAAAAACAAATCATTTTTCTCTATGGCAATTCGGTAAAGCCCTCACCCAAAGTTTCGGTATCGCTTATAACGGTGATAAAACATTTTGGGTCTATTTTTTTTGCAGAGTATTTTATTGTGTTGTATTCTTTGCGGTTAACGGTTGTGTATATCATATTTTTCTCTGTATTGAGATACATACCGCTACCTTTAAACACTGTACCGCTACGTTCCAAATCTTTTAGAATCAAGGTTTTCATACCTTCCACATTTTCAGTAATGATAAGCATGGTTTTATTTACTCTATTGTCTATCACCAAATCTATAACCTTGCTTTCTACAAAAATAAATATAACTGAAAACATTGGCAAACGAATATCTCCTCCCACAACAAAGGACGTAAGTGCTACGGCAGAATCCACTATCATAACCAAAACTCCCAAAGAAATATGAGTATACTTATGTAATATCATACTTATTACATCCATACCGCCCGAGGTTGCTCCTGCAGAAAATATCATTGCAATGGAAACACCATAGCCCAATCCTCCGACTATGGAATTAAGTAAATAGTCCGGTTTGAAATATTGTATAACAGTGTTTCCGATACCTCTTAAAGGTAAATAAAGTTCTTGCATTTGAGCAGGAAGCAAAGCAAAAGCATCCGCAGAAATAAATTCACCCGAATGTATCAAAGGGAAGTAGCCATATTGCGGTATGTAAAAAATATTTTCTGCAAAGGAAGTAAACAACCAAGTAAAAATAACCGAAACCAAAGTTTTTATACCAAGATTGCCTCCAAGCACCACAAGACCAAGAATAAACAAAGGCAAGTCCATTAAAATAACCATATCCATAGGCCAGCCCCAAAGATTGTTGAAAACGGACATAAGACCATACACACCCCCCGGAGCCATACCGTATGGTACAACAGTTAAAAAGTCTGTCAAAGCAAAAATAAAACAACCCAAGATAACTTTGCCGTATGCAATACACCACTCTTTTGAAAAAGGCTTTTCGGCATCTTGCATAAATTGATTAACCCAATTCCTCAGTTTATTATTCTTTATCATATATGTTAAAAATGTTTTGTTATTTTTTTGCAAAGTTACAAAAAAATAATATCTCTACGCAAACTCTATCATAACCTATTAAAGATAAAAAACATAAAAAAAACAAAAAAATGTTTAAAATGTTGTGTACTTGATTTTTTTGTATTACTTTTGCAAAGAATAACTAATGAAATAAAATATTTATGCTATGAAAAGATTATATGTTTTTTGTATGTTGTTGTTGGGCATATTTGTAGTTAATGCTCAGGTATTCAAGTTGTCGTATGTACCTCAGGGTAGTGATGCGGAAGTAGAGTTTACGGATGTTGTTCATATACTGTTAGACCCTAATGAGGACAGAAATATGACATATATACATTTTGAAAATATTTCTGGCTCAGATGTTAGGTGTCAAATACAGAAGACAAACGAGCAAATGGGTCCGAGAAATGCGACGGTTCAAATGTGTTTGGAGCCTATGTGCTATGATACTGATACTACGGAGTTTCAGACAATATCGGCAGGAGTCAAGGTGGAAAACTTTGATTTGCTATACAAATATCCCAATACCAATGTTTCTAAGTTGACAATAAATTTCTTATCTGAAAATGGTGATGTTTTGCAATCGTTTGATGTAACTTATTCGGAAACTTTGGAGCAAGTCTCTCTTGATAAACCGATAGAGAAAGGTGTATCTTTGTCTTTGTCTGCTTCTCCAATACCGGCAAGCACAAACACAACCATACGTTATGCGGTGCCTAATCAATATCAAAAGGCTGATTTGATAATAAGAAATACTTTGGGAGTTGTGGTTGAAAAGTATAGTATTCCTGCAGGAAAGAACGGAAAGATAAATGTAAACGTGTCAGACTACAACTCGGGTATATATTTTTACTCCATAGTAGCAGATGGAAGAGTTTTGTCAACGAAAAAATTTGTGGTGAAACACTAAGATTTTTATAAATAGAGAAATAAATCATTTTTTCATAATTTTAATGAGATAGGGTGAGGAAGATAGTCCTCACTCTTATTTTTTATCATTGTTGCGATGAGGTGTCAAAATATTTATTACCTTTGCAAAAACGCATAATATACTATGAAAAGAGTTTTTATTTTTATTTTGTTTCTAAATCTGTGCTGTATTCTTAAAGCCCAAGATAGTATAAGGGTACTTTTTGTTGGAAATTCTTACACGTATGTTAATGATTTGCCAAGTATTCTGACTCGGTTGGCACAAACCAATGGCAAAACCGTTTTGGCAACAAGTTTCACCTCCGGTGGAGCACGTTTTATGACACATTGGCAAAATGAAAACTTGAAACAAACAATAAAAAACGACAATTATGATATAATGATATTGCAAGGACAGAGTCAGGAGGTGGCTTTTCCTATTTCGCAATTTCAAACAGAAGTCTATCCGTACGCTCAAAAACTTGACTCTCTTTTCAAACTTTACAACCCCGAGGGAAGAGTGATTTTCTTTATGACTTGGGGCTACAAATATGGTGATGCAAATAATTGTCTTTCCTATCCGCCTTTTTGCACGTATGAAAGTATGTCAATGGAACTGTGTCAAAATTATTCTTCTATGGCATACGATTTTCAAAGCGAAGTTTCGCCCATAGGCAATGCATGGCTGTATGTGTATAATCAAAATCCTTCTTCTTTTGATTTGCATTCCTCGGATAATTCTCACCCAAATATAAAGGGAAGTTATCTTGCCGCCTGCGTATTGTACACAACTATTTTTCAAACCTCAATACATTCCGATTACTATGCAAGTTTGACCTCTCAAGAGGCTTTATCCTTACAACAAACTGCCTCTTTTTTGTTTGAAAACAATATTTTATCTGTTTGCAATGATTTCTCCTCTTTGCAAGAACAGAGCAAACAAAATAATTTTTCTCTTTTCTATTCACAGCAAAACAATGTGTTAACAATCAATAGTATTGATAATAATTGCAATGTACTTGTTGAAATATACAATACTTTGGGAATAAAGGTTAAAGAAGTTGCTTTAAGTAATTTTTCGCAATACGTTATGGATGTTAAGAATATGAAAAAAGGATACTACATTGTGCGAGTATCCGATAAACAAAATATTTTTACTTATAATTTTGTAAGATAGTTATTTGTTTTCATACCATTGCTTGTAGGTCATATAATGTTGTGCAAAACTTTTGGCTTGTCCTTCTTTTGCCATTTTGACAAATTTGGCTGGAACACCTGCCCACAATTCTCCTTTGCCTATTTTGGTATTTGACAAAACCAAAGCACCGGCAGCAACTACGGCTTGTTCTCCTATTTCGCAATTGTCCAACAGTGTTGCTCCCATACCTATCAAAGCTCCGTCTTTTATGGTGCAGGCGTGTATGGTTGCATTGTGTCCTATGCTTACGTCATTGCCTATATGAGTCGGGCCTGTTTGATAGGTTGCATGGACACAAGCACAATCCTGAATGTTTGTATTGTTTCCTATACGTATGCTATTAACATCTCCTCTGATAACAGCAGAAAACCAAACCGAGCAATTATCTCCCATAACAACATCTCCTATTATTGCTGAGGTTTCGCTCAAATAACAATCTTTGCCAAACAAGGGAGTCTTTCCTAAAATTGTTTTTATTATTGCCATTTGTGATATTATGTAAAAAATATCGGAGACGCAGTAAAAAAACTGTGTCTCCGACCAACAAAAATTACTTCTTTTCAAATTCCGATTTACCTACTCCGCAAACAGGACATACCCAGTCTTCGGGCAAATCTTCAAATTTTGTTCCGGGAGCAATACCATTCTCAACATCTCCCTCAGCAGGGTCATAAACATAACCGCAAACTGTGCATTCATATTTATCCATATCCTTTTATTTTTTTGATTGTTTATAATTATAAAACGAGTTTTATTTTTCGTATTGTTTTTCTACAAAATCCCAATTTACAAGAAGCCAAAAAGACTCTATATATTTTGCTCTTGCGTTTTGTTTGTCCAAATAATAGGCATGTTCCCAAACATCACAAACCATAACAGGAGTTAGTCCTTCTGTCATTGGGTTTCCGGCATTGGATTTCTGCACAATGGAGAGTTTGCCTTCGTTGTCTTTTACCAACCAGCACCAGCCCGAACCAAACAATGTAAGGCATTTGTTGGTGAATTCTTCTTTGAATTTATCAAATGAAGAAAATGTTTTTTCTATAGCAGAGAGTAGTTTCCCCTTTGGCATAGAGGTACTTTTGGGAGTAAGACAATTCCAATAAAAAGTATGATTCCATACCTGAGCGGCATTATTGAATATTCCTCCTTGAGAAGTTTTTATGATTTCTTCCAAAGATTTATTTTCAAATTCTGTGTTCTCTACAAGGGTATTCAACGTATTGACATACGTTTGGTGATGTTTGCCATAATGAAAATTTATGGTTGTTTCACTGATATGAGGCTCCAAAGCATTGGTTGCAAAAGGAAGTGCCTCCAAATTAAACTTTGCCATATTGTTCCTTTTTTTTAGTTTTTTACTTTTGCAAAGATAATTATAAAACTTAAAAATCAAGTTGAATTTTTCTCTTTTTTCTACCCAAAAAACAAGATTTTTTCTCTTCTATTTGCCACTTCTTATAAAACTTAATAGAAGAAACAAAGCCTCATTGGTAACCCTGTCAATAAAATTTTCTCTTGTGGTTGAGTAACAAGTTGTGTGCGTTGTGTATTGCCCGTTTTTGTTTGCTACGCATATCCATACGGTGCCTACTGGAATATCTGTTCCGTCTGAGTTTGGTCCTGCCAAACCTGAGGTGGCTATACCATAGTCGCTGTTCATTATTTTGGTGCTTGACTTCGCCATTTCTATAACCGTTTGCTCGCTGACTGCGTGGTATTTTTCCAAAGTGGATGGAGAAACATTGAGTACGTTTTGTTTTATATCATTGTTATAGGCGACAATACTGCCACGAAAATATTCCGATGCACCGGAAATCAATGTAATTCTGTGTGCAATATTTCCTCCCGTACAACTTTCTGCAGTGGATAAAGTCAGTTTGTTGTCTTTTAATATTTTGCCAATAGTTTCCTCTATGCGTTCGTCTGTTTGAGAAACTAAAAAATTGCCCAATATTTGTTTTAATTTCTCAATTTCTCTTTGCATCAAAATCTCGCCCTCCTCTTTATTGCCTTCGTGCAGGGAAAGACGTAATTTTATAATACTTCCTTCGGGCAAATAAGCAAGTGAAATATGATATTGTTGCAATTCTTTTTCAAAATCCTCTAACATATCTGATAAAAAACTTTCAGAAATACCCCCAACAATAAGATTTTTATCTATTATGGTTTGTATATCATATTTTTTGCAAAGCAAAGCCACAACCTTTGGCATCATTTCTTTCATTTCAAAAGGTACCCCCGGCAGGGATATTATTGTTTTTTCTCCCCTATAAAATACCATACCCGGCGCAGTGCCTACATTGTTAAAAACAGCCTCACAACTTGTAGGCAAAAAGGCTTGAAAACGATTGGTATCAGTATAAGGCAAACCTCTAAGGGCGAAAAATTTTTCTATATGTTGGCTTATTTGGGTGTTTTCTTTCATTTCTCCTCCAAAAATTTCAGCCAAACAAGTTTTTGTTATATCATCTTTTGTCGGACCAAGTCCTCCCGTCAAAATAACAATGCCGACTCTTTTCATAGCCTCCAAAACAGCGTCCTTTATATCCTGTTTTTTATCTGCTACGGTGGAGATATGTGTAATTTCAAAACCATTGTTATTCAATAATTTTGCCATATAAGAAGCATTGGTATTAACAACTTGACCTATCAAAAGTTCGTTGCCTATATTTATTATTTCTACTTGCATATTTTTGTTGATTTTAACTTTAAACGCAACGCTATTTTATTTATTTTTCACGTCTGCCCTAAAATTGTAAATGATTTGGAACGGAAAAAAAGGTTTGTAGTGAGTTTTAATAGTGGTTTTGCCTTTATAAGACAGGCAGTGTCTGTATTTTATAGAAATTTTTTTATGTCTTGTTTGATACTTTTGATAAAATTATCCTCTATACTTAATTTAATATCTTGTATAAAAAGGTTTGCTTTTGTGTCTTTTAGTCTTATGGCATCTTTTTGTGTGGTGATTATAGGCAACCGAATATTGTTGATTTCTTCTATTTCTTTTGAGGTAAAAATATGATGGTCATTGAATTTCAATACCTTTTTTATGTTGCAAAAACTTTGTAAATATTTTTGTAAAGGCTTAGGGTTGTCTATTGCTGTAAGTAGGGTTACATCTTTCCCTTTTAAAGTTTGTTTAATGTTTTCGTTATAATCTATTGAAGCAAAAAAAACTTGTTGTCCTTGATATGGTTTTATTTTGCCTGTTATGTTTTGTTTAGTCTTTTCGTTCAAGTCTTTCGGACATTTGGTAACCACAATATAATTTGAGCGTTTCTTTCCTTTTCTGCTTTCTCTCAGTCTGCCATAGGGCAAAACAAAATCCTTGTAAAAAGGTCTTGCATACTCGGTCAATAAAATGGTTTTTGTGGGGTGGGTTTTCCTATATTGATAAGCATCGTCCAAAATGATTACTTGCGTATTGGGATATTTTTGTTTTATAAAGTTTATTGCTTTGTTGCGGTCTTTGTTTACAAAAAATCTGACTTTTGGAAATCTTTCCGACATTTGTTTGGGCTCATCTCCTACGCTTAAAAAATCATCCTCTTTACTTATCTCTCTTATACCTTTGGTTGTTCTCTTATAGCCGAGGCTCAACACTGCAATATTAAATTCGTCTTTTAAGTTTTCTATCAAGTATTCCACCATAGGAGTTTTTCCCGTACCGCCAACCCTTAAATTGCCTACGCAAAGGACAAATACATCATCAAAATACTTGCTCCCTATTATTCCATGGTCAAATAAGAAATTCCTAATATAAGTTATCAGCCAATACACTTTTTTTAATTTCTTATATATAAATAAATACCGTCATAATAAGACCTATATTCAAACAAAGCCCTGCTTGCTTTACCACTGACGGGCAGTCCTTCGTATGTCAAATAAGTACTGTTGCATTTTGGACAAACTATCAAAAGGTCGTTGTCTTCCATTTCCACGGTTCCTTTGCAATTTTTTGCAACACAAGAGCGTTCAAAAGCAAAAAAAGCCTCGCTCGTATTTTCATAGCCCGAATTTCTAACAACCAATATCCCTCTATTGCCTCCGTGCAGATATATCCAGCCTCTGCGTCCCGTGTTTAAATCAAAATATTCTGTGCTTTCAGGGTCAATATATATGTTTACATAACCCCATTCGTCAAATCCATCATTGCAAGACAAACAAGCCAAAGACAAGCACAACAATATCAAATATTTGATTCTCATTGTTAAGGACTTTTCTTTAAATTATTCCTCTGCTGCAAAGAATGTTGTCAAAACAACCTTTCCGACTTTTAACAGAGACTCCTTGCTTATGCAATTGATATCGTCTTTTGTGGTGTGCCAATGTGGGAAAAAAGAGCCGTTGGCAGAGTTATGTACTATATCTATTGTTGGTATTTTTGCATATCTATTGACAAAAACATGGTCGTCCATTACGCTACCTTCTTGTACATCAACAAATATGTTATCGTAACCCAAATCTCTTGCAACATTCCAAACATTATTCATTATTATAGGAGCGTAGGACATGGATACGTATTCTTTGGTAAATCGTAAATTCTCCGCTCCCACCATATCAAGCAATATTCCATACTTTGCTCTGTAATAAGGAATATGGCTGTTTTTTGACCAATACTGAGAACCTAAACACCAATCGGTTTGGTCTTCCATATTGTTTTCCGCCCATTCCGGCGTGCCTTGGTCTTCCAAATCAAACAAAACTATATCCAACCCCTGCTTCAAATCTTTTCCCTTTAATAAGCGGGCTATTTCCATAAGAATACCTACTCCGCTGGCTCCGTCATTGGCTCCTATTATCGGTTGATGGTGAAAAGAGGAGTCTTTATCGTGGTCAGCCCATAGGCGTGAGTCCCAATGCGAACACAAAACAACTCTGTCTGTGGCTTCCAAATTAAAAGAGGCTATAATGTTTTTCCCCTGCACTCTTTCAGAATTCCACAATACAGAAGAAAAATCCTGCACATAAACAGTATCTGCTTTGTCTTTTAAGAAATTTATCATCCATTCGGCGCAGTTGCTTGCTGCTTTGGACATGGGAGTTCTTGGGCCAAAATCACACTGTATTTTTACATAATTATAAGCCGAATCCGCTGAAAAATCAGGTATCTTTACATTTTTATAATTTATATTGCCTACAACGGTGTTTTCCGCTTGTTTTTTGCCACAAGCACTCATCAACAACACAACACACAAACCAATAATAAAAATTCTACTTTTCATAGAAAACATACTCAATTTTTGTAACTGATAAAAAACATTACGATATAAAAATAACTTATTTTTTCAAAAAATATTTTCTAACTTTGCAAATATATTTGACTTAAAGGGAATTATTATGGCAAAATTATATCTTTTTCCGACTTTGCTTTCCGATGTTGTATGGCAAGAGAATATTCCTCAAAATAATGTGGATAAAATTCTTTCTTGTGAAAATTTTATTGTGGAGGAGGTGAGGACGGCGAGACGTTTTTTGAGAAAAATAGGCTATGCAAAGGACTTTGAAAAGGTGAATTTTTCTTTGCTTAACGAACATACCTTGCCTTTGGAGTTGTCTCAGATGTTGTTTTGTTTGGAAAAAGAGAATAAGGATATTTTTCTTTTGTCGGAGGCGGGTTTGCCCTGTGTTGCCGACCCGGGTGCAAAGATAGTTGCTTTGGCACAAGAGAAAAATATTGAAGTCGTTCCTTTGGTTGGTCCTTCGTGTATATATATGTCTTTGATGGCTTCGGGGTTTAACGGACAAAATTTTGCCTTTGTCGGTTATCTCCCTATAAAAGAAGACGAGAAACACAAACGAATAAAGCAATTGGAAGACAGATTGTATAAAGAAAATCAAACTCAAATATTTATAGAAACTCCTTATAGAAATGATAAATTGTTTCAATTTTTGTTAAAAAGCCTCAAACAAGAAACTCTGCTCTGTATTGCCACGGATATAACGGGCAATAATCAGAGCATCAAAACAAAATCCATAAGAGAATGGCAACGAAAGAAAGATTTTTTTATAGGTAAAAACAATACCGTCTTTCTTTTGGGCAAGTAGATTAGCCCATTTTACCTGTCAGGTATGCTTTTGTTCTTTCGTCCTTTGGAGAGGAAAACAGGGTTGCAGTGTCTCCGTATTCCACAAGTTCTCCCAAATACATAAACATGGAATGGGAAGATATTCTCATAGCCTGTCCCATATTGTGAGTAACAATAAGAATTGTAACCTCTTTTTGAAGTTCCAACAATAATTCCTCTATATGCTTGGTTGCTATGGGGTCAAGTGCCGAAGTAGGCTCGTCCATCAACAAAACATCAAGTTTCATAGCCAAAGCCCTTGCAATACACAATCTTTGCTGCTGTCCTCCGGAAAGAAAAGTTCCTTTTTTATTCAAAGTATCTTTGACCTCTTCCCACAGTGCAACACTTCTCAAACATCTTTCCACTGTGGCATCTTTTTCACTTTTTGACAAATGAATACCATTGAGTGTAAAACCAGCCAAAACATTGTCGTATATGCTCATTGTTGGGAAAGGTGTCGGTCTTTGAAACACCATACCCACTCGTCTCCTTACTTCTATGGGCTCCATGGAAAGAATATTTTCTCCGTTTAACAAAATCTCTCCTCCAACGCGAATATTAGGGTAAAGGTTGTGCATCAAATTCACTGCTCTCAACAGCGTGGATTTGCCACAGCCCGAAGGACCCATAATAGAGGTTATTGTATTTCTTTCAATGCTTGCCGATACATATTTTACAGCCATTGTTTGTTTGGTATATGATACGCAAGTCTTTCTAAATTCAAGTATTGGTTTTATTGTTTCCATTTTTTTGCAACGTATTTAGCAATAATATTTAAGGTAAGTACAAATAATAATAAAAATAATGAAGCACCCCATATTAATTCTTGCAAATTAGGGTCATTAAAAAACTCCCAAATAAGCAAAGGAACTGCCGAAATAGGTCTATCAATAGACCATTGAATAAAAGAGCAGCCAAGTGCGGTAAACATCAAAGGAGCGGTTTCGCCTATTACTCTTGATATGGCAAGCAACACTCCCGTAAAAATACCTCCAAAGGCAGAGGGTAATTGTATTTTCAGCATTACTCTCATTCTGTTGCCACCCAAAGCCAAGCCAGCCTCTTTGAGCGAGGAGGGAAGAATTTTGAGCGTTTCCTCTGTGGAGCGAATAATCAGAGGCAACATCATAATACAAAGAGCCACACTTCCCGCTATTGCCGAATAACTTTTCATGGGTACAACTATCCATATATAAACAATAATACCCACAATAATGGAAGGTACTCCTTGCAAAAGGTCTGTAAGATAACTAACCACTTTTGCAAAACGTTTTTTGCTGTTTTCCGATAAATATGCTCCGCACATAATTCCTATGGGTACGGCAACAATTATGGCCATAGAAAGCATTATCATTGTGCCTATAATTCCGTTTGCTATACCTCCCGGTATGGGTTTTCCCTCTGCTATGGCTTGCATTGTGTTGTAGGCTGTCGGGGTCGGTTGTGTGAGAAAGGATATGGACAATTGTTTATATCCTTTCAACAATACCTCTATAAGAATAGCAAACAATGGTACCGCGGTCAGTAGGGAAAACAAGCACACGGCCCATAAGAGCAGTTTGTTTTGTATTAAACGTTTTTTTGTATTTGTTTTTGTCATAAGATTAAGATATTCTTGCATGTTTAATCATCATTTTGCCCACCATATTGATGAGTGCCGTTATAAGAAATAAAATCAGTCCTATCGCAATAAGGGAAGACAATCTCAAACCGCTTGCTTCTCCAAATTGGTTGGCAATAACCGAGGCCATGGAATTGCCTGTTGAGGTTATTGAAAGAGGAATATTATTGGTATTTCCTATTAGCATGGTAACGGTCATGGTTTCGCCCAAGGCTCTCCCTATTGCCAAAATATAAGCAGAGAAAATACCCGAGCCTGCTACGGGAAAAATCACCCTGCGAACCACTTCTGCCCGAGTTGCTCCCAAACTATAAGCCGTTTCCTTTAATTCGTTGGGTACCATTTTTATAAACTCACAGCTAAGCGAACAAGCGTAAGGCATAATCATAATGGCCAAGACCAATGAAGCCGTGAGAACGCTAGACCCCTGAGGAGATATATTCAAAGACATAAGTACGGGACGCAAAGTGTAGAATCCCCACAATCCGTATATTATGGAGGGAATACCTGCCAACAAATCGGTTACCGTGCTGAGAATGGTAGCAATGCGGGTGTTTTTGAAATATTCGCCCACAAACAAGGAAGTAAACAAGGAAAAAGGAATACAAATCAACAAAGCCAATAAAGTAGTCATCAAAGTACCGCTGATAAAAGGCAGGGCTCCGTATTCTTCTTTTCCTTCGGTATAACTCCACTGTGATGAGGTTAAAAATTTGAAAAATCCAAAATGTTCAAAAGCCTCGTAAGCATCGGTAACGAGGGCATATACAATGCCCCCGCATACCAATGGCACCACACAAGCCGAAACAAACAATATTATTCTATAAATTTTGTCGTTCATATTATTTATTTGCGCTTTGTTTATTTCAGAATAGGTTTTCCGTCAAATGTAACGGTTTTCAAATTTTTTAAACTCAATTCCTTAGCCTTCAAAGGCAGAGGAGCGTAATGTACTTTTGAGGCAATATCCTGTGCTTCATCGGAAAGTATGTATTTCAGTAATTTAAGTGTAGCCTCGGCTTGTCCAATTGTGCGGTCGGCATAGTGTTGCTCTTTGTATATTATTATCCATGTAAAGCAACTTATAGGGTATGAGCCTGCGGCATCGGAGTTGGTTATGGAGCAACGGGTATCCTCAGGTATTTCTCCACCTGCGGCCTTTGATATGCTTTGGGTTGTTGGTTCTATGATTTCTCCTTGTTTGTTTTTTATCTTTGCGTAAGGTATTTTTTGAGCAAAAGCATATTCGGAACCTACATATCCTATTGAATTTTTTGTATGAGAAATAACTCCTGCCACTCCCGGGTTGCCTTTTGCGGCTTGCCCCTTTGGAAAGTCTACCGATTTGCCACTTCCGTATTCTTTAGCCCATGAATCACTTACTTTGCTCAAATAGTCGGTAAAAACAAAGGTTGTACCCGAACCATCGGAACGAAATACGGGAATAATTTCTTTGTTTGGCAGATTTGCCTCAGGGTTAAGGGCAACCAAACGTTCGTCATTCCATTTTGTTATTTTTCCCTCAAAAATATCGGCAATCAATTCTCCGTCCAAATTCAAATTCTTAACTCCGTCCAAATTGTAAGCCAAAACCACTGCTCCCATACAAGTAGGCACATGTATAACAGAAGCCATTTCGCTCATTTCTTTGTCGGACAGAAAGGCATCGCTTCCTGCAAAATCTACAATTTTGTCTTTCAAATTTCTAACTCCTCCGCCCGAGCCGATGCCTCCGTAGGCAACTTCGTCTCCATTGGTCTGAGCAAATTTTTCAAATACCACATTGTAAAAAGGCAAAGGAAATGTTGCACCTGCACCCGAAAGTTTTTCTCCTTTACCATTTGTTGCACCGCCACCGCAACTGCTCATGGCAAAGGCTATTGCAACAATCGTCATCATTTTTAAAACAATCTTTTTCATAATATTCTCTTTTTTTTATGTTTATTATTACGTTTTTCAGAAACCAAAATAACAGTTTATATAACCCATATACACATTGTCCTGCCCCGACTGTTTTGGCATAACCATTCTGAAATTTGGAGCAATTTTTACATATTTGCTTACCTTGAATTGTGCTCCGACTATAGCCGAGGATTCGTCTTTGGCTATATTCCAATCATTTTTGGAAAACAAATCGTCATATCTTGCATAAAGGTCGGTATGTTTGCTCAACTTGAAAGAGGCAAATAATGAGTAACCGCTTTGGTCTGCGTCTTTTTTATATGAGGAGTTTTGCATCAAATTATACTCTGCTCCTATGGTAAATCTGTCGTTTTTATAACCTGTAAAGGCAGATAGGTTGATAATGTTTTTTTGATTGTCTTCGGTTTTTTCGTTGACTGCTCCGTAAAGACGAATTTGCCAGCCCTTGACGGGAGTAAGCGTAAGACCCAAACCATAATTTAATCCGTCCTCCTTTTGTATTTTCTTATACCCCTCACCATTTACTATTATGGCATCTGCAGAAAGCCACTCGGCAAACTTGTAAGATACGGAAACTCCCAAATCGGCACTGCTTCCAAATTTGTATTCATCTTGGAAGGCCTTCATAATATAACGATAGCCCCAAAATTTTTCTTGAAAGTTGAATTGTGTGGTGGAAATAAGTCCTCCGTTAAGGGTTAGTTTTCCTTTTTTCCATTGTACCAAAGCGTTTTTTATGTAGGCAATACGATGATAATCTTCCACACTGGAGGACTTGCCCACATCCATTACTCCTTTTATGGAAAGTCCGTCCGCAAAGTTATGCTCATAGCCCAAATAACTCCTTTCCAATTCAAACCCTTTTTTGTCCTTACCAAAATTAAAGTTGCTAAACACTTGTAAAATGGCTTTGCCCTTTGGCTCCTGTGTTTTTACTTCTTGTGCTTGCGAGGTTGTTATACACATACAGGCAAGAACACTTGTTAAAAATACTTTTGTTTTCATTCTTTTTTAGTAATTAAGTTTAACTTTTTTTACAATGCAAAATTATTCTCAATACATTTCAATAATATTTCAAAAAAGTTATCTTTATATTAAACTCTTACTTTCCTATGGCAACCCATAAAAAAAACACAAAAAATAACGGCTTTGCCCTTATAAAATACCCTATGGGTGCGTTTACTGAAAATCAATAAGTTACAAAACAAATTTTTGCACGCGTTTGGTCAGGTCATAGAATCTTCGTAACTTTGCATAGAGAAATACCCCTATCACAAAATTTTCAATTTT
>CAZITO010000021.1:0-25658 GCA_964542225.1 uncultured Bacteroidaceae bacterium
TCGTCGAAATGAATCGCCGATTCATTTTCGCGAAACGGCCGAAGAAAAAATTTTTCCTTCAAAAAACCGCTCGAAACCGCTGAAAATGACAGCCTCAGGCTGATTTTAAGCCATTTTTTACCATTCGAAAAAGGTTAAGTAATTGATAATCAATAGTAGCACCCTTATTTTTGAACTTTTAGTAACCATCAATTAAATTTCCCGAAAAAATATTTTTCGGCTCTTTCTCAGCCTGTTTTCGTAGAGGCAAAGCCGCACCCGTTGGGTGTTTTATAAGGGCAAAGCCGTTACTTATTATGGATTGGTATAGGTTGAAATAAAAAAATATTTTTTTCAGAAATAGTTTTTTTGTAATTTTGCAAACTGAAATTGTAAGCAACTTAGGTTAAATAGTAGGAATATTTATCCAAAGAAACAATTATCCTTTCTTTAATTCCGAATGTTTGTCTAACGACTGAAGATTTCCAGTTTAAACTATTATAAACCAAAGAAAATATTCAGAAAGTATGAAACAGATTTCTAAAAAAGTAACATTTACTATTTTGTCCATTTCTCTATTGACAGTTATGGCGGGTGCTGCTGTGGCTCCGGCTTTAAGCACAATAAAACAACATTTTGCAGATAGTCCGAATGTATTGATACAACTTATTGTTTCTTTTCCCTCTTTGACTATCATAATAACAAACTTTTGTTTTTCCTATTTATGCAGATTTTTCAGAACAAAGACTTTGGCTCTTGCCGGATTGTGGCTTTATACATTGTCGGGAAGTGCAGCTTTTTTTGTGGACAATATTGGTATCATACTTATACTAAGAGCCTTATTGGGGGTCAGTGTAGGACTGATTATGCCTCTTTCAACGGGCTTGCTTGCCTACTATTTTCCACCCGATAAACAAGCAAAACTAATGGGGTTGTCTGCCTCCATGAGTCAAATGGGCGGTGTGATTGCAACTCTTTTGGCCGGGCTGTTATCAAATATCGGTTGGAATTATACTTTTTTGATTTATCTTTTGGGCTTTGTGGCTTTGATACCTGTTGCCTTGTTTCTGCCTAACGAAAAAATAACCGCGTCGGGCAACATTACAATGAAAAGTTTATTAAAATTCCACCCCTCCGTTACAGGTATGTTGTTGGTAATGATTATATTTTTTGTTTTTCCGACAAATTTTGCAATTATTTCTGCCCAACATCCCAACATACAACTTTCTGCCAACAATATCACCTTTATTATGGTTGGCTTGGACTTAAGTGCGTCTATTATCGGTGTGTTTTTCGGTTTTATAATGAATTTTGCACCTAAGTACGTCAAATATTTTGCTCCGTCGTTATTTCTTGCAGGTTATTGTTTCTATGCTTACGGAAACAGTGTTTTAACTCTAATACTTGGTTCTTTACTTATTGGCTTGGCAAATGGTATAGCAATACCTTATCTCAATACCATAGCCTCCATAAAAGGCGGAAAAAATGCCGCTACAACCGTAATGCCTCTGATTTCTGCAAGTCTCTATTTAGGGCAATTTATTTCTCCTTTGATAACAACCTTTATAAGCAATACCTGTTTTCCTTTGAGTGATATTTGTGCTCCATATAAGGTGGCAATAATTTTTTGTATCATATTTTTATTTCAAGTTTTCCTTACCCGCAACTATCAAAGTTTGCCCCCAAAAAGAAGAGATAACACAAAATAGTGAATACATTCCATAGCAATAAGGAAAAATTATTGTACCTTTGCAAACACTTGCTTGCTTTTTTTAAGTAAAGTGAGGTGTTTGTAAATGATAAAAAATATTTAAACAAAATATGTATCAAGGAAATAACAGCTACGAATACAAGCCTCAAGGGTTTAGCATACTACCCGTGGTCTGCAAGCATTTGCTTATCATAAACACATTGTTATACCTCCTTTCCGTGGTGTTGGAAATGAGAGGTATTAGTTTGGATAAAGTTTTTGGATTACACTTTTTCCCTACGGAAAGTTTTCATTTTTGGCAATTGATTACTTACTCCTTATTTCATGGCAGTTTTCAGCATTTGTTTTTTAATATGTTTGCCATTTGGATGTTTGGTGCAGTATTGGAAAACGTATGGGGAAGCAAGAGATTTTTAATTTATTGTATCGTTGCCGCTTTGGGTGCCGCCATAATGCAGGAAATCACCTATTATTTTATGTACAAAGATATTCTTAACGGGGTTTATGACGGAGTAAGAATAAATATGGGTGGAATGGAAAGAGTTATTAGCAATCAAACTTATCTAAACCAAATCAACACCATAGGAGCAAGCGGAATATGTTTTGGGTTGCTTTTGGCTTTTGGTATGATGTTCCCCAATAATTATATTTATCTTTATTTCTTTGTCCCTATAAAATGCAAATATTTTGTTATAGGATATATGATTTTGGAATTGTTTAGCGGAGTGGTCGGTACCGCTGACGGAGTAGCACACTTTGCTCATCTTGGCGGAGCATTGGCTGGATTGTTTTTGGTTCTTTATTGGAGAAAAAAACAAGGTTATAATGCATAAATACAAAAAGGGCGAGTATAGAGACCAATTTGTTATTGCTTACATTACCGATTTGAGCGATTATAGGAGCGTGTTGTTTTGGGCAGAAAAATTTGCCTTATTACTGAAAAAAGGGATAATACTTCTGCATATTTCTGACGATAAATACACAAAAACTTCCACTTCCGAAGCCTCCGAGCGATTACAACAAATAAATAAAGAAATAAATCTCCCTTATACTCATTCATACGCCGCTATGAAAGGCAAAAGCAATGAAGTTATTCATTCCACTGGAGAATTACTTAACGGCGTAATGATAATTTCAAAACTTGACAATAAAACCAAAAGCAAATCAAGCCCTATTTCCGTAAACAATGTAATAAAAGACTTTTACTCTTCTCGCATAGCCTATTTTTTATTTACCGATAATGTGCGGGAAAACAATAATTTTGAGGAAATAGTGCTTAGCATGGATTCTCTGAAAGAGAGTAAAGAAAAAGTACTTTGGGCATCTTATTTTGGCAGATTTGCCAACTCAATAGTGGATATTTATTATCATAGATATAGAGATGAATACCTTCAAAAACAACTCAATCTTAATATTGGTTTTGCAAGAAAAATGTTTAAAAATTTTAAAATAGCAACTCGCAATATACACTCTCAAAACCGCAAAACTTCCACAGATATTCAGGCTATGGATTTTGCACAAAGAGAAAAAAAAGACGTGTGTATTTTTCAAACCACAGCAAACAAAAGTTTCTTGGAATTTTTCTTTGGACTGACGGAAAGGAAAGTTTTGAATAAACTTGATACTACTCCCGTACTTTTTCTTAACAGACGAAAGGATATTTTTGTAATGTGCGAATAACAGGCACAACCTGTATTATATGGGCACAGCCACCCATAGGGTGTTTTATAAGGGCATAGCCTTAAAAAACATTATTAATATCTAAACATAAATTTTAATAGGTTGGCACAGCCTTATTTATTTGCTTATGCCAACCTATCAAACCTATTTATTAATTTTAATTACGAGTTCCTTGATATTGAATTTCGTTTGTAGTTCCTTGACGACTAAGTCCTATTGTAAGAGTTGCTCCTCCATTGTTAATGGTTCCTGTTACCGTCGGTATGGACATTCCCAGAGTGGATATTTCTGCCGTATTGCCCATCATGGTATAGGTTGCCATAACATTTGTAGCATTCAATACAGTATCTGTACCCTCAACAGTAAAAGCAATATCTTTCACACTAATATCCATACTTGGCATATTTGGTGCAAACGTTATTTGATTTAAGTCTATGGTACAAGTGTTGTTTTTGCAAGTGGTTTTTATGATAATATTATCCTGTTGTTCACCATTATAAACCACGTTTCCCGTAAAGGAAGAAACAGCGACTGTGGTAGTGGCTGAAGTTGTTGTATCTTTATCATCATCTTCGTCATCATCACATGCCACAAAACTTAATGCCGCAACGGCAATCAAAAGTAATTTTTTGAAGTTTTTCATTTTTTTTGTCTGTTTTTAATTGTTATTAAATTATTTATTTGTCTCTTTTTTATTCTTTTATACGTATGGCTCTGTAAGACAAAGAAGTCACTCCTTCCATTGAAGATGTTCCACCCTCAGAGGTAAAGGTTAGAGAGTCTGCTGTTACTTTTGCCTCAAAGTTATACAAAATCATAGAACTGACAGGAAAATTATTCCAATAAGGTATTATGGAGTCCATAACAATTAAAGTATCTCTGTCATTGATTTGAGGCAAAAGGTCTTTTAACTCAAAACTTACCAACGGCATCAAGTCCGAAAAAGTTACTCTGTCCAAATATATTATATAACTATCATTTGTATCATTCTTATAGAAATTGGCCTTAACCCCTTGCTGAACATAACCATTACTCGCTACAACTTGCCCCACGAACTCAAATCTCTCTCCATTTTCATTATTATAAGGCTTTTTGTTGACTTGCTCGTTATCATCACTACAAGCAACAAACAGACAAGCAAAGAATACCAACAATGTATATTTATATTTTTTCATATCATCTTTATTTTATATTGTTATTCGTAACGTTGCTCCAAAAGTTATGGGTTTTGCTTTCTGTACAAAATTGTTTCCGCAAGAAAGAAAGTAAAACGTATTATAATCTGTGTTTATTATATTCCTTGCCCAAAAGGATAAGGAATAAATATTTCTTCTCAAAGTAATATCAGCGTTAAGTAAGGAATAATATGATTGTTTCACACTGTTAGCCTGATTAAAATATATATCTCCCACACCAAGATAAGCAACAGAAAAATTAATATTGTCCAACATCCTATTGTCCAAACGACAAAGATAATCAAGCACCACACTCACACTGTTTATAGGATAATACATCAAATATTTATCTTTATAGTCCTGTTTGCCATCGTTGTAAGAGGTAAATTTTGCATTGGTATAAGAATAATTGATATTTAAAGATATGTTTTTGGTCAGTCTTGCTCTTAGCGAGGTTTCCAAACCAAAAGAACGTGATTTGGCTGCATTTGTCATCATTCTACCCGTTGTGTTTGGTGTTAGGAATATGGTCAATTGTTGATTTTCAACATCTATGTAAAAAGCCGTCAATGATAAGTATAACTTGCCCTCCAAGAATTGAAGTTTTGCCCCCAACTCATAGTCCCAAATATACTGAGGCTTGTATTTTATTATTTCACCTTTATCATAAATGGCATAAATATCTTCCATAGCCGAGCCCGGTTGCGGCTCTATGTGGAGGTCTTGTAACATATTTTGCATCATTTGATTGCGTATTATATCGGCAAACATACTCGTATTATAACCGCCTGTCATATACCCTTTGGAAACAGAGGCAAAAATCATTTTGTCTTTGCTTATATTGTAAGAAATCGCTACCTTAGGGAGAAATTGCAAATAATTCTTGCTACTACTACCTTCAAAAACAGTATTCAACAAACGATAATTCACAAAAACAGGAACCAACCTATAATTTACTTGTGTTTGGGTTTCATAGTCCAAAGAAACATTTTCATAATCTGCCCTAAGTCCTAATTGAAAATTAAACTTCCTAAAAGTGTAATCAACTTGAAAATAAGCATTGGCTCCATAACGCGGGTATTTGAAATTGTCTTTTACCAACATTTCATCCTCTTTAAATTCTATATTGTAATCATCGGGGAAAACCACGTGCAATCCCTTGTTGGCATTGTCTAAGATAAGTGCCTTGATGCCATCTTTTTTGAAAAGTACCGGAGCCTCCATATCCAAATACTTATAAAAAGCAAATACACCTCCCATCCAATTCCAATTATCAGTATGATTATCATCTTTAAAAATAAATTCTTGAGAAAAAGCATAATCTTTTTCTTTTTGGTGAAGGGTAAAATAAGACAATGAAGTAAAGTCATTATCCAAAGTCAATTCATCAAAATTTAATTGTATTGAACTCAAAGACTGAAATGTAAAAACATCCTTATTTTTGTAGGTATATGAGGTGTTGTTAATCAAATTAAGCCTATCGTAAGCACATTCATCATTATAATTGACCTTTGAGGTTTTGTTGTTAATGGTGTCAAACAAAGAATAAGGGTAACCTCCCTGATGAACAAAAGAAAAATAGGTTGAATTTTTGGCATTTACATTACCATTTTTGTACTCAAAAACAAGCCTTGCATTAGCAAAACGCCCCCAATCACAATCTGTCCCATCAAAAGCATTGTCAAAATACCCCTGCGTAGTATTAAAATCAACTCCCACCATATAAGCCCAATGTTTTGATAATTTGTCGTAATAAGAAAAAGAAGCGTTGTAAGTATTGCCTTTTGCCAAACCGACACTTGCCTTCATACCTTGATAATTAAACGGAGACAGTGTGGTCAAATCTATAACTCCTGCCATTGTATTCATTCCAAAAGTAAGACTTTGAGCACCTTTGTAAATATCTATTTTATAAAAATCAAAATAAGAAAAATCAAAACAATTTTTATTTAACAACATTACTCCATCCAAACAAACTCCAACAGAAGAGTTATCAATTCTTGAACCGAGCCCTCTTAAATAAATGGTACTTGTGATTTTAGAACCGTAGTCAGGTATAAACAACGAAGGCGTATAGGCTGAAAAGTCCTTAAAGTCCTTAACATTGTGGTTATTCATATATTGTTGATTATAACTATCCACAGAGGAGGTTATTCGTTGCAAATTGTTTTCCGTCTTTATGGAAGAAACAACTCTCACTTCAGGCAAATTAACAGTGTCCATCTCTTGCTGAGAAAAACACTCAGTAACAAATAACAACAATAGTATGTATATAAACTTTCTTTTCACTAAAAAACAAATTATATTTTTACCTATTTGCTCTTTATTTTACGTCTGTTAACCAACGTAGCATTAACCGCAACTATTGCCACAACTATTATAAACGAAATCAAAATACCAATCATTTCTGATTTATACTGCTGAGGACTTGTCCAAATTTCTTTGAAAAAATCCAACCTGCCAAGTATTTCTACCGGTGTCCAAAATATTACTACGGTTGCTATTGCCATACGAATATTTCTTCCCCAAGATGATATTTTCAATTGCTTTATAAATATGAAAATTGCACCTACAAAACAAGCAACTCCAACAAATATGGTTATCCAACTTCTTTCTCCCACAAAGTTATCGTCATACAAAAACATCAAAAGCAAATAACAAGTCCACATAAGCATATTAAGTTCCATAAAAGTGGTTAAGGCGGTGTGTTTTATCATAGGTTGAGCAACTATTTTTCGTTTTTTATTGCCAAAAACGACTTTCTGACACCAATTTATAAAATTGCATCCCGTAGGAACACTAAACAAATAAAACAGCATAAACATTGCCCAAAAGCCAAAAGTTGCGGGCATTATAAGATATTCAGGCTTTGTGGCAACCTCCGCCCCCAATTCAACAGCCTTATCATAATTCATCAAAGAACCATCAGCCAACAAAGCCATTGTTCCAAAACGTCTTGCATAATAAAGAAGCAAAAACTCTATCCAACCTGTCCAAAACAACAATCCTCCTATAAGTCCGAGAAGAGTTTGTTTGGTATCTCCTTTTGAAAAAATACCTATTATTGTTATTAACACCCCTAAGACTCCAAGCAAAAAAGCAGACAAATGAAGAACATTTTCCGACATAAAATTCTCCATCAAAATCATCAAAGCATGTCCCAAAGGCATCAAAAACAAAACCAATAAAAAAGACAATATTGCTTTCCAAGGATATATCTTACTTTTCATTTCGCAAATTTCAATATCTTAATTTACATACTCTTTTTCCGTTTGCAAAATTAAAATCATTTTCTCTATCACAAAATAATCAATATTGAGTATTTTTTTACTTGTATAAAATCAAATACACTCGCTTAAAACAACAAACTATTTATATATCAAAGTAGAAAATTGTTCTGTATCAAACATTTCAGAAGCAACCAATAAAACATCCTCCGCCTGTATGTTGTCTATATCGTTAAATGTTTCTGTCATACTTTGGACTTTTTCATAATTGAGTAAAGATTTTGCAATTGCAAGCATTTCCTCTCTGTTATAATCGTTTTGTATGGATAATTGACCTTTGAGTTGCTCTTTGGCTTTGTGAAGTTGCGACTGTGTTAATCGCTTGTCTATAAATTTTTGCAATTCTTTTTTTATCAAAAACAAAGTCTTATCTATATACTGCTCCTCCGTACCTACATAGATTTGAAAAATACCATTGTCCTTATAAGCATTGTAAGAAGATTCTATCAAATAGGTAAAACCATATTTCTCCCTTATGTGCATATTCAAAGAAGAATTCATTGCAGAAGAGCCTAACATATTATTTAACAAAGAAAAAGCCACTTTTTTATCACAAGTATAATCATAACAAGGACGACCATACATAATATGCACTTGATAGGTATCTTTTGCCTCCTCCTTATATTGAGGTCGGTAATTATAAATTTGTTTAGGTTGAGGCGGTTGAATATTCTTATCTATACAACCAAAATACTTTTCTGTCAAACGACACCATTTGTCAAAATCTATATTGCCAACCGTAGAAATAACAATTTTATTAGTAGACCAATTTTTCTTAATAAAATTCCTAACCTGTAAAGAAGTAAAAGAACGCACTCTCTCCGGTGTCCCCAATATCATTCTACCCAATGGAGTATCGCCAAAAATCATACTTTCAAAATCATCATAGATAAGTTCCATAGGAGAATCATTATAGGAATTGATTTCTTCTATAATTACGGATTTTTCTTTTTCCAATTCCTTTTCAGGAAAAGTAGAATTAAATACAATATCAGCCAACAACTCCGTTGCTCTACGATAATATTGTGTCAAAAAAGTAGCAAAAACAACGGTTTCTTCTTTTGTAGTATAGGCATTTAACTCCCCTCCTACTCCATCTATACGAGAAAGTATTTTGGAAGAAGTTTTGTTTATAGTTCCTTTAAAAATACAATGCTCTATGAAATGTGCTATACCGTTTTCCTCCTTTGTTTCGTTTCTGCTTCCCACATCTATGGTTACCCCAAGATGTGCAACATCGGAGTCCGTATGTCTATGTATCAGCCTAATACCATTGTCAAGCGTATGCACCTTATAGGGATAGGCATATTCTTTTTTCATTTACTTAAAATCAACAAAAGCGATACATAAACATACTTATGATTTATGTATCGCTTTCTATTTTTTTTATTATCTTGAAATTACATAATAAGAGCCACCCATTTTGGTCATCATGGATTGCATTAAGTTATTAGCCTCCTGCAATGTACGGCGAGAACCATAACTAACATAATAGATAGGAGAGCCGTTTTTGATTTTGGAAAGCACATAACTATCATAACCCAAAGACTTGGCTTTTCTAACAGCATTTTCGGCTTTATTTTTAGAATCAAAAGTTCCTCCCACTACATCAAAACCAAGTTTGGAATGATTTTGCACCAAAACAGGAGTATTATCCTCTTGTGTTGGAGCAGGTTGAGGTTGAGCAGAGGTTTCTTTTACTTGCTTTTTCTTATTTGTTGCAACATTATTTTTTCTTGCCTGCTTTGTTGGATTGTTTATAGATTCGTGGTCTAAAACCTCTTCTTGCAAAACCTGAGTAGGAGACACCTCCATTGGTTGCTCCAATTGTTCTTCTGTTGGTATTGCCATAGGTTGGGCAGGCTTTTGTTTTTGTTCTGTTTGTCTTATCGGTATGTAATAAGCCAACTTATCCGTTATGGGTTTCAAAGGTTTAATATCTTTCAACCAGCCCATATAATGAGCACCTACAAACAAAGCACACAAAAGCAACAAAGCAACTACAAACCAAAATATTACTTTCCAAACTTTTTTTCCCTTTTTTCTACTCTTGTTTTTAATCTTATCATGACCATGTTTGTTAAGTATTCTCTCCGCCTCTTCTTGCAAAGAATACTCGCTTGACTTTTCCTCAACAATAGGCGCTTCATTATTCGTTTTTTCCTGTTGAATAATATCTTGTTGCTGAGAAGATTCTTCCTGCTTTACTTCTGTAGTTTGCTCTATTTTGTGCTCCGACAAAGATATGTCGGTATCAAGTTTTTCCTCTTTTTCGGTCAAGTTTACAGGAGCAGAGGCCTGAGTTTGTATTTCTGTAGATTCGTGTTGTGTTATACGTTCTTCGGTTTGTTCTTGTGTTTCATTCAGTCTATATTCTTGCGACAAAGGAGCAGTTTTTGTCACATCCTCTTTTGTGTCTGAAATTTCCGTTTCCTCTATATCTTTAACAGGATTGTGTTCTGGTTTTGTATGAATCAAATCTATCCTATTTGCTGCAGGTCGGTCATAAGTTTTAATGTTTTTCAATGTTTCCAAAGCAAAAGCATCGTCCATTAAATTCAAACCGCTATCGGCAACAAAAGAATATTCACCCAAATAACCCTTTTTCAAAGTACCTAAATTCAAAAGTTCTACAGACTCTCCTTTTTCCATTTTTGATGCCCAACTATCTGCACTTTGCTTAATCCAAGTCTCAGCAGTAGAGGGAGAAATAAACTCTCTTTGAGCCATAAAATTGACAAAACCTTTATCGTTTTCAAAAGTTTTTTCAAAAACAACTTTTCTACAAGGAGGGTCTATTGTTCCTGTTAATTCATTGATTTGTGCCGAAATACTCCTAACTATAAAAGTACCCAAATTAGGAATCTCAGCTCTGTCATTATGTTTTAAATATTCGTATAAATTTTCTACAACATTCATCTTTATATAGTCCTGTTTATTATTCGTTTGACATTTTCCAAATCTTCCATAGTATCCACTCCAATGGAATCAATATGGGTTTGGACAACTTTTATTTTATAATCGTTTTCCAACCAACGCAGTTGTTCCAACTTCTCTGTTTTTTCCAAACTGCTTTCAGTTAAGTCGCATATTTGTTTCAAAACATCGGTTTTATAACCATAAATACCTATATGTTTATAGTAAGTTGTATTTATTTTATCTCTGTTAAAAGGTATTACCGAGCGAGAAAAATACAAGGCTCTGTTTGTTTTTGAAAAAACAACCTTAACAACATTCTCATCCGTAATGTCTCTGCTGTTTTCTATTTGTTTACACAGAGTCACTATATCAATCTCCGTATCATCAAAACCTTCCAATACTTTATTTATCTGCTCTTTTTGAATAAGCGGTTCATCTCCCTGTATATTGACTACAATATCAAAACGTTTCCCTTCTTTTTCCAAACTTTCCACAACCGCTTTGCATCTTTCCGTTCCGCAAGAAATTTTTTCGGAAGTCATTTTTACCTTTGCTTGATATTTGCTTACAGCATTCTCTATTCTTTCATCATCGGTAGCAATATAGACTTCATCAAAAAGATTGGAAGATTTGACACTGTCATATACCCACATAATCATAGGCTTTTTGCCTATAAGTGCCAAAGGTTTTCCCTCAAAACGAGAAGACTTGTAACGTGCCGGTATTATTGCCAATGTTTTCATTTCTTAAAATAAACCATTTATTTCTGCATTGATTTTCTCTATCACCGTTCCAAAATCCTCCGGTTTGTCTATAATATTCAGTTCGTCCACATCTATTATAAGTTTGCGGTCGGTATAGTTCTCAATCCAAGTTTCGTATCTTTGATTCAAAGATGTAATATAGTCCAAACGTATGGAAGACTCGTAAATTCTGCCTCGTTTTGCTATAAGGTTGACCAACGTAGGTACGGAGGCTTTCAAGTAAATAAGTAAATCCGGCTTAGGAGTGAGAGATATCAACAAGTTAAACAAAGACATATAGGTGTCATAATCTTTATCAGAAAGCAACCCCATACTATACAGATTGGGAGCAAAGATATAAGCATCCTCGTACAAGGTTCTATCCTGAATAATGTTCTTGTTTTTCTTGTGGGCTTCTATAACGTTGGCAAAACGCTTGTGAAGAAAATATATTTGCAAATTAAAAGCCCAACGCCTCATATCAGCATAAAAATCAGATATATAAGGGTTATCCTCCAATTTTTCATACAAAGGCGACCAAGCAAAATACTTCGCCAACATTGAGGTTAATGTTGTTTTTCCACTGCCTATATTTCCCGCTATTGCAACATACATAACCTATTCCTCATCTTCTGCATATTCATCATCACTGCCAGCCAACCCTTGAAATTTATATGATTTGTCGTATGTAACTTTTATACGCTTTTTATCATTTTTGCCTTTTATCTTCTCGGTCAACTCTATATAATAATATGTATCCAATTTGGTATCGGTTACCGACCTTTTGTATTTGGAATCATAATCTATTTTTTGAAATTTCTCTATCTTGGCCTTTGGGTATCTCAAAGCCAAATCCTTAGTTATCAAACGAGGATAACGAGCCTTGTCTACGTTGGTAGTGGTAGAAATAAAAGTGCCATCTTTTTTCATTAACAATTCTGCATCTGAGCCTCTACGGTCATAAACAGCACGATAATTTTCTCCCTCTTGTGTCCATGATTTTACCTCAGAACGCGGAAATTTCTTTTTGAAAGCCGAAGTAACCTCCTCCGGTATCTTAGGCACATCCACGACATCAGGTGCAGAAACATCTACCTTCTTGCTCTTTTTCATTTCTGCTTGCTCTTTTTCATAATCCACAGATATACCCTCGCCTTGTATTCCCTCTCGCTCAGCCATTTTCTTTTGTCTGTATTCTATGGCTTCCGGGTTTAAACGGGCTATATAATCTTTCTTTACATAATCAGGGTCGGGGGCATTGGTTTTGGTAAGTTTGCCTCTTGTGTCAAAAATCATTTCATACTCGGTCTGAGCCACACCTTTCATTGCAATGATAAGACGATAATAATTATCTCCGCTCATATCTTCTACATACTGAGATTGCTTGATACGATAACCGGGATAGTTGTTTATAAAATAATTGTCCACCAAAGTCGGCAACTCCTGAGTCTTTATATCAAAAATGGTGTATTGCCAATTGCCCGTAGGAGTAAAGAAAACCCTGCCGGTGTTATTGTCTATATTTATATTGGCAACATACTGACCTGTCTCAAAATACCAACCCTCCAATTTGTAGTCCGTATAAGTATTTTCCAAGCCTTGCCTAACCTCTTGAGGAACTTCACTTTTGCGTAATTTCTGCTGGCAAAACGAAGTTAAAGACAAGCTCAACAATATTGCACCTAAAATAAAATGTTTCATATCTATTTTATTCTTTTAATTTGTTATCTAATAATGGTATCATCTCTGTCAGGTGAGACAGATATCAAACTTACCCTTATTCCTGTTTTTTCCTCTATGGCGGAAATATATTTTTTCATATTCAAAGGCAAATCCTCATAATTCTTTATTTTCGAAACTCTTTGCTTCCATCCGCTATAAGTGGTGTAAATAGGAGTTATTTTGCTTGAAGACATATCATAAGGAATATAATCTATCTCTTTGCCGTCAATAAGATATTTTTCACAAAGTTTGATTTCTGAAAAATCATCCATCACATCTATTTTCATAAGCATCAAATCTGTCACTCCGTTCAGCATACAAGCATACTTCAAAGCAACCAAATCCAACCAGCCGGTACGTCTTTTTCTTCCTGTGGTAACTCCATACTCATGCCCCTGCGTACAAAGTTCTTCTCCCGTTTGGTCAAACAATTCGGTAGGAAACGGTCCGCTTCCAACTCTTGTACAATAAGCCTTGGTTGTACCATAAACCCTGCCTATGTAGGTGGGAGCAATACCCAAACCCGAACATACACCGGCACTGATAGTCGAAGAAGAAGTTACAAAAGGATAAGAACCAAAATCTATATCAAGCATAGTTGCCTGCGCACCTTCTGCCAAAATTTTCTTTCCTTCTTGCAGTTTTTGATTTATGTAATATTCTGTGTTTAAGATATTAAAATCTTTCAACTCTTCAATTGCTTCAAACCAAAGAGTTTCATATTCCTCCAATGTTTTGTCTGCAATCTTAAAATCCTTTGTTTCAAAGCCCAATGCCTTTATCTGGTTAAGATGTAGGGTTTTAGCAAACAAATATTTTTCTTTAAAGTCTTTTTCAAATATGTCTCCTATTCTTATTCCGTTGCGAGCAGTTTTGTCCGAGTAAGCAGGTCCTATGCCTTTAAGTGTTGAACCTATTTTTTTATCTCCTTTGGCTTTCTCATTGACAGCGTCCAACAATCTATGAGTAGGCAAAATCAAATGGGCTTTATTGGAAATGATAAGGTTGCTTTTGGGTGTAAAACCTATGTTTTGCAAAGATGCAATTTCTTCTAAGAAAATACAAGGTTCAACCAACACTCCATTGCCAATGATATTCTCCTTGTCCTTATGACAAATACCCGAAGGAATGATATGCAAAGCGTGTTTTATACCATTAAACTCTAAGGTATGACCCGCATTTGGTCCTCCGTTAAAACGGGCGATAACATCATAATTCTTTGACAAATAATCTACAACTTTGCCTTTTCCTTCATCTCCCCATTGTAAGCCGAGAAGAATATCAACTCTTTTTTCAATCATTGTACAATAATTAGTTATATTTTTTTTGACAGATAAATACCGGTCATTGTTTGCAAAAATACAACAAATTATTGGTTTGAAAAAGAAAGTTTTTACTTTTTTTGGATTTTTTATTATTTGGTTGTTTCATCAAAGTATAATGAACAAGAATACCAATACAACAACATAAGGTGTTTTACAATAGCATAGCCTGTTTTATAAAGCCTCTGCCATTATACTAACTTATAATACCCCATTATAACCTATCAAAAAGAGGTAAAAAATGGCAAAATCGGTTTACTGAAAATCAATAAGTTACAAAACAAATTTTTGCACGCGTTTGGTCAGGTCATAGAATCTTCGTAACTTTGCATAGAGAAATACCCCTATCACAAAATTCCCAATTTTTACCTTTGTAACTACTTGATAATCAGTGATAACGAAACGGCGTTTTATTTTATCGAAACGCCGATTCGTCGAAATGAATCGGCGATTCATTTTTACAAAACGGGCGAAGAAAAAATTTTTTCTTCAAAAAACCGCTCGAAAACGCTGAAAACCACGATTTTTGCCCATTTTCCACCCCTCGAAAAAAGGTTAACTCACTGATAATCAATAGTAGCACCCCTGTTTTTGACTTTTTAATGTATATCAATTAAAATTCCTGAAAAAATATTTTTTGGCTCAGGCTCAGCCTGTTTTCATATGGCAAAGCCGCACCCATTGGGTGTTTTATAAGGGCAAAGCCGCACCCGTTGAGTGTTTTATAAGGGCAAAGCCGCACCCGTTGGGTGTTTTATAAGGGCAAAGTCGTTACTTTTTTATGGGTTGGCAGAGGCTATTATGTGGTATAACAAGTTAGCATAAGAAACAAAACCTATGGGACAAGGTGCGTCTGTTATTTTATTCACTTCCAAAAATAGATGGAGGTATTTGCTTATGGAAAAAGTTTTTTTTATAAATTTGCAAGAAAATTTTACTTAATGAAATTATCCATAGTAATAGTCAATTACAATGTAGAGCATTTTTTGGAACATTGTTTAAAGAGTGTAAAAAAAGCAATCAACGGCATAGAAACAGAAATTTTTGTAGTAGATAACAATTCTGTTGACGGCTCTATATTGATGTTGAAGGAGAAATTTCCTGAGGTTATATTGATAGAAAACAAAGAAAACGTAGGCTTCGCAAAGGCAAACAATCAAGCCATAAAACTTGCCAAAGGCGAATATGTGCTTTTGTTAAATCCTGATACGGTCGTTGAGGAAGATACTTTCTCAAAATGTTTGTCCTTTATGGATGCTCACCCTAAGGCAGGAGGTCTTGGGGTTAAAATGATAGACGGACAAGGCAAAATTCTCAAGGAAAGCAAACGCGGTTTTCCAACGCCGTGGGTTTGCTTTTGCAAAATGACGGGATTGAGTTCTTTATTTCCAAAGTCAAAGCGTTATTGCGGATACTATATGGGGCATTTATCCTACGAACAAACAAATAAAGTGGATATACTTGCAGGAGCCTATATGCTTTTGAGAAAAGAATGCTTGGACAAATGCGGACTATTGGATGAAACTTTTTTTATGTATGGCGAGGATATAGATTTATCTTATCGTATAACTTTGGCAGGCTATGACAACTATTATTTTGCAGATACCCAAATAATACACTACAAAGGGGAAAGCACAAAAAAAGGCTCGTTGAATTATGTTTATACATTTTACAACGCCATGGATATTTTTGCAAAAAAACATTTAAAGACCCGCTCCCTCTCTTTTTTGCTTAAATTGGCTATATGGTTAAGAGCCTCTCTTTCCATGGCAAAACGTATCTTCAAAAATGCCATTACTCCTCTTATTGACTTTGTTTGTTTGTACATATCTTTCTTTTATTTGGAAAAATTTTGGGCAACTACCTATTGGAACGACCCTAACTATTACCCTATGAGTTACATAGTAATGGTTTTGCCCGTTTACGCTCTTATAATACAGTTTTTTGTATATATATTCGGAGGCTATGAAAAGAAATTCAAGCCTTACAAACTTTTGTACGGAGTTTTTACGGGAATGATAGCCCTATTGGTTTTCTACTCGCTTTTGCCTTCAGAGGAAAGATATTCAAGGGCAATGGTTATAATGTGCTCGTTTTTAAGTTTTTTCATACTTTGGGTTATAAGAAAAATAAAACAATTCATGTTATCAAAAGCAGGTAAAACAGAAAACGAATACGCAAACAAATACCTTATCATAGGAGAAAAAGAAGAAAGTCAAAGAGTTGTAAATTTATTAAAGCAAACCAACCTTACACCCGAATTCATCGGAATGGTTGCTCCACAAGAAAATGAAGACAGAAATTACTTTCTTGGCAACCTTTCTCAACTTGAAGAAATTATAAGAATTTACAAGATTGGAGAAATTATTTTTTGTGCCAAAGACCTCAGTCAAAGCACAATAATAAAAACCATGAGCCAACTCAGTGACAATAAAGTAAAATTCACCATAGTGCCTGAGGTTAGTAATTTTATTATAGGAAGCAATACCATAAGCACCCCTGCAGACGCATACGTAATAAGTGTAAATGTAATATCTTCAGAGGAAAATCGCAGAAAAAAACGACTTTTGGACTTTGTACTCTCTTTGTTATTTTTGTTGTTTACATGGATTTTGATATTCTTTTATAAAAAACCTTTAAGGGCAATAAAGAACAATATACTCGTTTTGTGTGCAAAAAAAACATACGTTGGTTATAACCATTTGGACGCCAAATACAAAGACTTGCCAAAAATAAAAAATTCAGTCCTTAGTATTACGGATAATATCAAAAATACATATCTGCAAGAGGAGACCATACATAGACTAAACCTATTGTATGCACGCAACTATTCAACAAAAACAGATGTGGAAACCATTATAAAAAATATTAAACATTTATGAAAAAAATTACTCTTTTAAAAGGAAAAGAAAAATCTTTACAAAGGAAACATCCATGGCTTTTTTCCGGTGCTATATATAAGAAAGACAATTCTTTAAAAGAAGGAGATATAGTAGAGGTTTATTCTTATGATAATGATTTTCTTGCTGTTGGTTATTGGCAAAACGAAACCATAGCAGTAAAGGTTTTAAGTTTTGAAAGAGAAGAAATTAATCAAGAATTTTTTCTAAAAAAGATAGGTCAGGCGATAAGATATAGAAAAACATTGGGGCTCTTTGATAATAAAGAAAATACAATGTTTCGCTTAATCAATGCTGAAGGTGATGGACTGTGCGGGCTTATTGCTGATTGGTATGAGGGAAATATTGTTTTGCAATTTCACTCGGTAGGTATGTACTTAAACAAAAACTTTATCATAAATGCTCTTATATCTTTATTACCAGAGATTAAAACAATTTTTTCCAAATCATCCTCAACACTTGGTAGGGACAAAAACTGCAAAGACGAATTTTTATACAATGATAGTAAAGATGAATATTTCATTGCTTTAGAAGATTCTTGTAAATTCTTGATTGACTACAAAGAGGGACAAAAAACAGGTTTCTTTTTAGACCAAGCCTCAAACAGAAAACTTTTGAGCCAAGTGGCCAAAGACAAAAAAATATTAAATTGTTTTTCTTACACGGGCGGTTTTTCTGTTGCAGCACTTAAAGGAGGTGCTTGCTTTGTGGAAAGTGTGGATATTTCTCAAAAAGCATCCGATATATGCAAAAGAAATGTGGAAATCAATGATTTTGCAAACAAACACAAAATGGTAACCGAAGATGTGCTTAAATATTTAGACCAAATCCAACAAAACGAATATGATGTAATAGTATTAGACCCTCCTGCTTTTGCCAAACATAACAGAGATGCAAAAAAAGCACTCAAAGGCTACAGAAACATAAACCAAAAAGCTATGCAAAAAATCAAAAGCGGTGGCTTTATTTTTACATTTTCCTGTTCCCAAGCTATTAGTTCAGTTGATTTTTATACAATGCTGTTTTCCTGTGCTTTATTATCAAAAAGAAATATCAAAATAGTAAGACGATTACCGCACAATTTTGACCACCCTCAAAGCATATTCCATCCGGAAGGAGAATATCTGAAAGGTGCCTTGCTCTATGTGGAGTAAGATTTGGTAATTTTATGGCTATCTGACTGATATTCCGAAAAGTTATATATCCTTCAAAAGTTGCGGTCTTCTTTCTTTGGTACGCATAAGGGCTTGATTGTACTTCCATTCCTCTATCTTGGCCTCATTGCCCGACAAAAGTACATCGGGAACCTTCCAGCCCTTGTATTCTGCAGGACGAGAGTAAATTGGAGGTGCCAATAAATTATCTTGAAATGAATCACTTAAAGCACTTTGCTCATCATTTAATACACCCGGAATCAACCTTGCGACACTATCTGTTATAACAGCCGCCGCCAACTCTCCCCCACTAAGTACATAATCACCTATTGAGATTTCCCTCGTTATCAAATGCTCTCTTATTCTTTCATCCACTCCCTTGTAATGTCCGCAAAGAATACAAATATTTTTCTTTAAAGATAGTTCATTGGCAAGTTGTTGAGTTAGAGGTTCTCCATCCGGTGCAGTATAAATGATTTCATCAAAATCATATTTTTTCTTCAAACTACCGATACAATTGTCCACAGGTTCTATCTGCATAACCATACCCGCTCCACCTCCAAAGGCATAGTCGTCAACACTTTTGTGCTTGTTAAGTGAATAATCTCTTAAATTATGTAAATTTATGGTTAACAGACCTTTGCTTTGCGCTCTTTTGGGAATGGATTCTTCAAAAAAGCCCTTCAAAGTATTTGGAAACAATGTTATAATATCTATTTGCATCATAAAAACATTTGTAATTTTTACTCTATTCAACAATAGTTTAGCAAAGAAAAATATCAATCAAACGGATTTTTGTACGATTTATAAAAAAAAAGGTTACTGTTTTTATAGCACTCTACATTATTTTTTGTATTTTTGCAATAAATTGTAAAGAAGAGTAAAGGAAATGAAAAGAACCAATACATTGTTATTTATATGTTTGCTTATTAGTATATTAAGCAATACTGCTCAAGCACAAGTAAAGGAATATGTAAATTTGCCTGATTTTGACCAAAACGACTATAAAGACCATAAAAATTTTATGGTCAGACCTTTTGCTATGACGGGTCAGACTCTTTACTTAGAGAATGTTAACGATGAAATGCTTAACTACTTTTTCATCGGAAACATAGCAAAACACGAAAAGGGAGATAAAAGCAATGTTACTTTTTACAAACTTTCTCGCATGAGCAAAGAAAAACTATCTTCTTTGCAAGGAAAGTGGTTTGTTGTTTTGGACTATGTGGCAGACCAATTTGCCTATAACAAGATTTATAAGGCAGTGGAGGAAATGAGAGATTTTGCAAAAATGCGTCATCCTTTTATGAAGTTATTGATTGGTAATACTTCAGACACAATATTTTACGAATATCAAAACTTTTACAATCAGTATCATTTTCCTTTTACCCCCATGTCTTATTACAATGCCAACAAAAACGAGTATCCGCATGAAACTTACGCTTTTGAAGACTTAAACTTGATAAAATACGACACCAATGCCAACTATGCCATTGTACCCGAGCAACTGATAGGTCAAAAACTAACTCTTCCCGTTGTAACCGATGCCACCTTGGAAAGACTTTACAACGGAAAACGTTTATACAATTACCCGGACGATAGCAGAAAGTATTCCTTTTTTGAATACCCAATTGCAAAGGCAAAAAATCTTAAAGATAAAACTTTTGAGGTTAAAGATGTTGCTTTTGATGCTGAAAGTCTGACTAATGTGTATCTTAAATTAGTACAGATAAATTCTAAAGATACAATATATTACAAGTATCCAACAAAGAAAGAAAGACATTTGTTTGCTTTTGTGGTGGATAGTTTTTACAAAAAAATCAAACAACAATACAAAGACAGGGAATTTACCGTAAGAGGTGATAAATTTCCTTTGGAGGTGATAGATATTAGAAGGAAAAGGGCGCTCACTTTACACCAAGGAGATATTTTTCATTGCTTGGACGTGGTGGTTAGGGATGGTAAATTTCAGTTACTAATGAGAAATTCCAAAGGACGAAAGTTTTATATGCCAGAGGATTATGCTTTGGGAGATATGCTGTCTTTTAACAAATATTTGTCTACGGAAAAAATAGAAAAATATAGAGACACCTACCCTACTTATTACAAAGCCATTTGTCAAAAAGAACTTATTGCAGGAATGACAATGGATATGGTTGAGCAAAGTTGGGGCAAGCCGGAACGTAGTGTTAAGACAAATTTTGACGGAAGCGACCAGCAATGGTTTTATATGGGAAATATTTATATAATATTTAAAAACAATGTTTTGCATCGTGTAGCAATGATTCCTAAGGAAATGAGATAATTTTTTTAAGTGCGTTAAAAGGAGGAACAAAGAGATTTTGAATATGAGCGAGATAGAGGAACTTGTCAATAGGTATGAAACCATGATAAGAACTGGGGATAGTTCTTGGTTTGATTCTGTTGATTTATTGGATATAATGGAGTATTACGAAGAACAAGGTAAAGAAAAACAGTGGGAGGAGGTTGTTTTACGTGCATACGAAATGTTTCCCGATGATGAATACGTAGTATTGAATAGGGCATCTCTATATATGAGTCAAAGTCAATATATAGAAGCGGAGCGGCTTATCAAATCGTTTTTAAAAAATGATACATCTGACAATTTGAGTTGTATGCTTGCCAACATATATATTGAAAACAATACTAATTTGCAAGAGGCTGAAGAAATTCTTAATGAATTAATAGAAAAAGATAGTACTGATATCAATTACATCCGCTTGTTGGCAGAAATAAAAATATCAAAACAAGACTATCAGACGGCAGAGGCTTTGATGAGAAATTCTTTGAAAGAGAACGCTGATAGCAGAGAAGAACTGCTTCCTTTATATGTAGATTGTGCCAAAACAAAGACTTTAAAAAACATTATACTCAAAACTTTAAATACCATTATAGACAAAGAGCCCTTTGAGGATGAAGTGTGGATGGCTCTTGCTATTATGTTTTTTGAGGAAGATGATTTGGATAAAGCCTTAGAAGCCGTTGATTTTGCTCTTGCCATAGACAAAGAAGATGAAACAAGACACGCACTTAAAGCCAATATAGCCATAGCCAATTTGGATGAAGAGACTTTTATAAAAGAATCTCTATTGGCAACAGAATATTCTTTGGAACCATATTTGTATTATGAGGGAATAGCAAAACTATATGCGTCAAAGGATGATTACGCTGAGGCTTTACATTATTATCAAAAAGCGATTGAAGGAGAGCAAGTTGGAGTTGTTTTACCGGAGTCCAAATTTGGAATCATAGAATGTTTTCTGATGCTTAACAAACACAAATTGGCAACACATTTTTTGGACAAAGTAATGGAGGCAAAATATGATTCTCAATACTATATAAGTTTTGCCGCTCGTATGTATGGCAAGGGGGTTGTAGAACTTAGCGAGGCTATATTTTTGGATTTTATAAACGATGAAGACGATAGAACTTCATTGGCTGCCATCGTTGCTTTGGCTTACATTCAAGCAGAGGAAGAGGATTTGCTTGTAGGGATTGAACTTTTGGATAATGCCCTTAAGAATAATAAAATGGATGATATTGTTTATCTTGCAATGTTGGATTTATCTTGCAGAGATGATAAATATATGGAATATTCCAAAAGAGCATTAAGACATATTATCACAAAAAATAATTTTCATACTGAAATAGAGGAGAATTATCCAAATCTATTGAAAAACAAGAATTATATTAAATGCTTAAAAGAATTATTACATGAATAGAGTACTCATTTTATTTATTTCATTGTTTGCTCTTGTCTTGGTGGGCAATGCAGAAAACAACCAGACAAAAAAAGACGAACTTAATACCGTGGGAAAAGTTATCGCTTGGTATAACAATAACCTTAATTATGGAACAATTACTTTGCTTATGACAGTGGAAAGTTCTTTCATTCCTTTTCCTTCCGAAGTGGTTATACCTCCTGCGGCCTATAAAGCCTTAGAAAAAGACAACAATTTAAACATTTTTCTTGTTGTTTTGTTTGGTACAATAGGCGCTATGGTAGGAGCATTAATCAATTATATACTTGCTTTGTGGCTTGGTCGTCCGATAATTTATAAATTTGCCGAGTCCAAGTTTGGTAGAATGTGTCTGTTAAGCAAAGCCAAAGTTGATAAAGCGGAGGACTACTTTATAAAACACGGTAAGGCTTCCACTTTTATTGGTAGATTGGTGCCGGGTGTCAGACAGTTGATTTCCATTCCTGCTGGTTTGGCAAAGATGCCTTTACCAACGTTTTTGCTATATACTTTTTTTGGTGCAGGTATTTGGAATATCGTATTGGCATGTTTGGGCTATTTAGCTAAGGGACAGCAAGATATTATTTCCAAATATAGTAGTGAATTATCATATGTTTTATTGGTTTTAGGCGTTTTGTTTGTAGCATATCTTGTTTATAATGGTTTGAAAAAGAATAACAACCATAAAAAAGATAATGAATAAAAGTGTTTTCGGTCTTGTTGGTTATCCTTTGTCTCATTCTTTTTCTCAAAGATATTTTACGCAAAAATTTATTTCTTTGGGGCTTTCGGAATATCGTTATGAACTTTTTGAGATACAAAAGATAGAAGAACTTCTTCAAATAGCGGATGAAACACCATTGTTACAAGGGGTGAATGTTACCACTCCATACAAGCAAAGCATAATTCCTTTGTTGGACTACATTGACCCCGTTGCCAAACTTATAAACTCTGTAAATACCATTAGGATAAAAAATAAAAAACTATATGGATACAACACTGATTATTTGGGATTTGAGTATTCATTAAAGCAAAACTTAAAAGGAATTCACATAAAACAAGTTGCCATACTCGGCACAGGCGGTGCTGCACAAAGCGTTGGCTATGCTTTAAAAACAATGTCCATACCATATTTTTTTGTATCAAGACAAAAAGACGGAGAAAACACTATTTTGTATGACACTCTTAATAATATGAATTTTAACAATATAACTTTGTTTGTCAATGCCACTCCTTGCGGAATGTTTTCCAGTGAGAAACCCATACCTGACATAAATATCAATAAGTTAAATAGGCAACATATAGTATTTGACCTGATATACAACCCCTCTCCTACTCCGCTACTGACTCTTGCTCACAAACAGGGTGCAAAAGTTGTGGATGGTTTGCAAATGCTTTTTGCACAAGCAGACTACTCGTGGCAAATTTGGAATAAATAATAAGGGGCGGTTGTTACTTTATATTTTTTTGATTTAAGGCTCTGTGGTATTTGTTAGCGTTTGCATTGTGTTCTTGCAAAGTTGTAGCAAAATTATGATACCCTGAAAAGTCTTCTTTTGCACAAAAATAAAGGTAATTGTGTTGAGAATAATGTAAAACCGCTTTTATACTGCTCATTTCAGGCAAGCAGATAGGTGCAGGTGGCAGACCTTTATAAATATAGGTATTAAAAGGAGAGTCAAATTTCAAATGTTCCGAACGTATTCTTTTTAAAGAAAAATCTCCCAAAGCAAATTTTACAGTAGGGTCAGCCTGCAATAACATACCTTTTTTTAATCTGTTAATATAGACTCCTGCTATTAAGGGTTTTTCATCGTTTTTTGTTGTTTCTTGTTGAACTATGGAAGCAATAATAATAACTTCTTGCTTAGTTAATCCTATTTGGTTGAGAGTACTTTCTTGTTTGTTCCACCATCTGTCTGAAACATCTTTTAAACGATTAAAAATTGTCTTACAACTTGCATTCCAATAAAATTGATATGTATCCGCAAGTATATCAAAAAATATTTGATTACCATATGTATAATTTAAACTATCACAATAATCAATTATTTCTTTCTCGGAAACAAATAGTTTTTGGCTGACTTTTTTTGCAAAATCTTCTTTGGCACGCAGGCTGTTTATGGTTACTTTTATGGGGGCTTGTTCTCCATTTCTCAAACTTCTTACCACTTTAAACACAGGAGTATTACTTTTTATCAAATAATGTCCGACCTTTATATTTTTATCCAACTTCATAAAGTAGGAAAAAAATTTATAAGACAAACTATTTTTCTTTATCACATTTCTATGCTCCAATGTATCCGATAATTGTTCAAAATTTTCATTATTGTATATAAAAATATATTCATTGTTTTTATTTATAGTCTTATCATTCAAAAGAAAAACAACACATATTGCCATACAAATACATAGTACTGCTAAAAAAACAACAATAGAAGATAGTACTCTATGCTTTTTTACTCTATCTCTTAGGTGTAAAATAAGTTTAGTCATAGAATCATAGTATTTTTTGATATATCGCTACGTTTTCAAAACAGTTGTCTCTTCTCAACCATTGAGGCAAAGTGGCAACCAAAAAGTAGTTTGCTTTTTCAAACAATTTTATAGAATTGATATTATTTTGACCTACTAAGGCGTAGAGTTGATTAAAACAAAGTATTTGTTTAGCATAATTTTCTATCAAAGCAAGGGCTTCTATGGCATAACCTTGTTTTCTGTAATTTGGAGTAACATATATACCCACGGACGCTCGCAAATTTTTCGCATCTATGTCAAAAATATCCACACAACCGACAGACAATGTTTTTTCTTTTACATCTATAATAAATCTGATTTGTTGCGAAGCAAAAGCATCTTGCATTTGAGCGGTTAGAATATAATTTTCTATATCATATTTAGAAATAAATCTATTATTTACACCGACCGACCATTGTTCAACATCATTTTCCCAAGTGTAAATATTATCCACATCCTTAGGTTCCAATGCTCTTAAATATACTTTATTCATAAGCAAATATAAAAAAAGCAATGCTATACTGTTTTAGCACTGCTCAAATAAAAAAAAGTAGTCGCGGGCAGACTTGAACTGCCGACCCCTACATTATCAGTGTAGTGCTCTAACCAACTGAGCTACGCGACTATTTTATAGTAAAAAGACACACAATCAAAACCAAATTAGTAGCGTAAGAAAAAAAGAAACTCCATCTCCTTTATATACTTTGCCTCAATTTATCGTAATCTTTCCTTCTTTTCTCTAGAAAGGAGGTATTCCAGCCACACCTTCCGGTACGGCTACCTTGTTA
>CAZITO010000022.1:0-25286 GCA_964542225.1 uncultured Bacteroidaceae bacterium
ACGATTTTTGCCCGATTTTGACCCTTCGAAAAAGGTTAACTCATTGATAATCAATGATAGCACCCTTATTTTTGACTTTTTAGTGTATATCAATTAAATTTTCCGAAAAAATATTTTTTAGCCCATACTCAGCCTGTTTTATTGGGCAAAGCCGCACCCGTTGGGTGTTTTATAAGGGCAAAGCCGCACCCGTTGGGTGTTTTATTGGGCAAAGCCGTACCCGTTGGGTGTTTTATAAGGGCAAAGCCGTACCCGTTGGGTGTTCTATAAGGGCAAAGCCGTTATATTTTTATAGGTTGGCATAGGTTGTAATAAGTCGGCATAAGAGCAAAGTCCTTATAAATTACTTTGTGAGTGTGGCTTTGTGGAAGGTTATAACTCTTTATGTTGATTAAATCAATTGTAAGTCGGAAACGGGGTGAGTTTTTCTTTTTTCTACGGGAGGAGGTGTCATATAATCTCCGTATTCATATTTTAAAAAAGCATCATAGTCCTTAATTCCCCAAAACGTTTTTCCCTCAAACTCATATTTTTCCCTTTCCAAAAACCAACTCTTTGGCATACCATATCTTTCCTTTAAGGGACTTTTGTAATAAAATTTGCCCAAAGAAGGAAACAAAAGACAAGTAACCCTGTTGGGTGTTGAGTTGTTGCTTTTTTTGTGCAGTCTATTTTGGCATTTGAGAAGGAAGGACATTGGTATTTTGTTTATAATTTTGAACCACAATTTTTTTAATCCTCTTTTCTGCACTTTGCCCACCTCACTCCACGCTATTTTTCTCAAAATATAGCAATAAAAATCTTGTAACATCTGAAAAATAAGATGTTTAGGTATATCATCCAAAGGAAAAATATCTATAAAAACACCATTATTGCATTTAAGATGTTCTTGTCCCAAACGTACAAATTTTGTTCCCGTTCTTCTTAGTTTGGCATAGCCCCATCTATAATATTTGTCTGTATAATTGTCTTGAAAAAAGCAAATTTCGGAATTTAATTCATTGGCTACCTGTCTGAATTTTTCATAGTCCTCACGCAACATTGCAATATCTGCATCATCATCCCAAGGAATATAACCCTTGTGTCTTATGGCTCCGAGCATACTTCCGCCATAAAGGACGTAGTTTATATTGTGTTTTTGACAAACTCTGTCCAATTCTTCAATCATATCAACTTGCAAAAGTTGTATCTGTCTTATTTCCTCAGGGGTAAGAATTCTTGCTTTCATAGTGTAATGTTTAGATTTTTAAGATATTGATAGCCTTCTTGTTTTCCGAGACAAAAGAGTAAGTCCAAGGCTGAAAGATTACTTTCAAAAGGATGCTTCTCCAAAAAGCACTGTATATATTGAGGAAAGTCTTTTCCATACAAAAGCCTGTCTTTCACCTTGAAAGCATCTTTGAAATTGTTTTGCGTGTTTTCCATATAACTCTCGCTGAATGAAAGATTACAAGAAAGCGAAAAACTTTTTTTCAGAAAGCGAAAACTTTCCATATTCAAGTCTAAAAGAAACTTATATTTTTTCTCCAAAAGTTTTTCTATATCAGGGGCAAAGTATTCAAAAAAAGGACTTTTGCCATAATTGGAGTATATGGCACGCCAAAGTCTGATATTCCAATTTTCCTTATAAGAGATTTGAGCCTCTTTGGTTAAGAGTTTTGAGGAATCGAAGCGTTTAATGGGCACTGTAATACTTTGCAAACCATTTGAAGACATCAAAACAACTCTGTTTCTAAAAGTTTGTTTTGGAAAATTTTCATACACATCTATAATTATATCTTTTTGTTTTTCGGCAAAAGACAACCATGCTATAGAGGGAAAAAATTCCAAGTGCATTATTGTTTTCATATTCCTTTTGTATTAAATAAAGGGCTATTTTATAAATATATCTATGGTAGAGCCTACTTTATAGCCCAAAAGTTTGGAAAAATTTCCCTCTCTCAAAGCCAATTCCATTTTTCCCGTAACCGAAACAGTAAGCAGGGCATCGCCTCTTGTGGCTACATCTTGATAGGATTGGGAAATTTTTGTAATTCTGTATCTGTTGTTTAGTATTATTTCAAATTTTCCCTCGGGTATTATTTTATCAAATTCTTCATTGGTTATGTTTAGGTATGCGTTGCCATAGTCATCAACATAAATTATGGTGCAACTTATAATATTCTTATCAAAGAAAGGTTTGGAGGAAGTCTTTTTAACAGCAAATTCATCTTGTTTTATTCCGAGTGAGTCAAGAGAATTGTTTTCACAAATAAGTCTTGCAACCTTACAAAAGTTATCCCACACAGCAAAAGTATAATAATTGCTGTCAGATAAAATAAAAGAGGTATCATAAATTTCGACATCAATATCCTCAAAAACCAAAGAAGGCAGACCATTATCCGTGCAAATAAAATATTGTCCTTTTGCTTTTACGACAAGAAAGGAAGATTGTTTGCTTTCAAATGTATTGACATCTATAATGTGTATAGTACCTTGGGGAAAATTGAGGCATGCGTTCTTAACTACAAAAGCCGCTGAAAGCGTGTCATATTTTTTTATATTGTGGCTTATATCCACTACATTGGCTTGGGCAATGTTTTTGTATAATTGTGATTTTATAAGTCCTATATAATAGTCTTTGTTTCCCCAGTCAGTAGTCAAGGTAATAATTTGCATATAGATACAATATTAAGTTTATATGTATAAAAATAGTTTTGCAAATTTACTCAAAATAAAACAAACGATTTGAGAAAACCTCCGATAATTTAATTTCAAATATTGTAGTGTGAAAAAAAAAATCTAACTTTGCATATTGATGGAGGTTGTCAGATGATTGAAAAAGATAAACCAAATAACAAGCAAGAGTTACAAAAAGATACACAAAAAAAAGGAGTACTGAAAAAATTGTTGAAAGTATTTGCCTCGGTTGTTTTTTTTGTGTTTGCGGTGGTGTATTTGTTGGTTGCTATGCTTAATACAACCGTGGTTCAATCTTTTACGGCGGCAAAGGTGGCCGATTTTTTTTCTAAACAGTGGAATACGAAAGTTTCCATAGGAGCCTTAAATGTTTCTCCCTTTATAACCGTTGGTATTAAAGACATTTATGTAGAGGATTTGCAAAAAGATACTTTGGCTTCCATTTCATATTTGGAAGCAAATCTTTCCAAAATAAAAAGTTTAAAACACATAGTAGTCAAAAATGTAGAGATGGACGACATCACCTGTCACCTCAACAATACTCCAAAGGGTATGAATTTTAAGTTTATCATAGACTATTTTAAGAGCGATAAAAAGAAAGAGAAGAAAGAAAAGAAAGCACCGTTTATTTTGGAAATAAAGGATATAGATTTGGAAAATATTAATTTCAGACTTAGAAATCTGAAAAAGAATACTCCTATTGAAGACCATTTTTTTGCAAGCAATCATATAGGAATAACAAACTCAAACTTAAGGGCGACAAACTTTCTGCTAAGAGGCGGAGATATAGAGGTGGATATAGAAAGAATGAGTTTTAAGGAGCGTTGCGGCTTGGAGGTGCAAAGTCTTAAAGGCAAGGTAAGAGTAAGTCCCAATAATATTTATTTGTATGATTCCGAAATTGTTACAAATAATACAAATTTAAAATCAGACATAGATTTGCGTAGCGATACCTATAAAAGTTATTCCTCTTTTGTTGATTCTGTTTATATGCAGGTGAATTTTTCAAAGGGTTCTTATGTGGGAATGCAAGACGTTGCTCATTTTACCAAACAATTTAAAGGAGCAAACCAAAGAGTGTATACTTGTCTTGAGGCTAAGGGGGTGGTTGAGGATTTGGTTATAAAGGAATTGGAAATAAAAAGTAACGCCACCCATATCAAAACCTATGGCAATTTGAAAAACATTACCAAGATAGACGAGGCTTTTGCCGACTTGATAATAGAGAGTATCGGCACTTCTTATTTGGATATAACAAATCAAAGTTTGGGCATATTTAAGAATAAAATACCAAATATAGATATTCTCAAAAGAGCGGGCAACATAGGAATAAAAGGTGAGTTTAAGGGCAAGTTAAAAGATTTTAATACAAAACTTAATCTTATCTCTGATGTGGGTCAATTGTATGTTACGGCACGTTCCGAATCTCAAAACAACAGCAATGCCGTACGCTACACAGCCAAAGTGGAAAGCAATGGAGTTAATTTTGGAAAGTTGTTAAACAACAAACTGCTGGGTACAACCTCGCTTGATTCCGAGGCGGATATTGTTTTAAACAAAAAACTGAAAAATGGAAATTTGACAGCAAAGTTGCGTAATTGTTATTTCAAAGACAATTTTTACGACCAAATACAAGTACAGGCCTCTTTGAACGACTACGATGTGGATTTTGATGTAAATGTACAAGATGAGTATGCACAAGTGCAAGCACTCGGTACGCTCAACTATCAAAACAAACCGAGTATGACTTTGCAAGCGAGACTATCTCAAGTGGATTTGTATAATATGCATTTATATGCTTTTTCGGATACTACCACCATTATTTCGTCTGATATCTATGCTCAAATACAAGATTTTGACATCAATCAACTTAACGGACAGATAGACATAAGGCATTTTAATGTTATCAATACTTACAGCGATGCAACTTTGAACGGACTGAATATAAAAATGAACAGCGATGAAACACAGAGCAATATAGAAATCAAATCGGATGTTTTTGATGCTGATTTTACAGGGCGTTATACCATAGAAACATTGCAAAAAGATTTTGCCTTTATACTTGATAAATATATTCCTGATTTTTCTTTTCTAAAAAGACAAGAGTTGACAAATGAAAAGAAAAAAGAATCGGAGGATAAGGGTGATTATGAAATTTTGTCCGATATGAATTTTGCCTTGAATATAAAGGACGTAGGAATTTTGAAAGATGTCTTTGAGTTGGATATGGATTTGGACAAAAACATAGATATAAGGGGCAAAATTAACAATGAAGATGTGATTTATACCAATATGGATATACCCCATTTAAGGTATTCCTCCAAAGAAGTTTCTAAAGGAAAAATCAAAATAGAAACCACAAAGCAAGATATGGCTTTGAGTATAGAGGCAGATACTTTGATTATTTCAAAAAATATGGCTCTTAAAAATTTGGGACTGCGTTTGAGCAATGCCCCTGAGGACAATATGGTTTTGTTGGCCAAGTTTAAAGATGTTTATGATAGTACGACAGACGGCAGAATAGAGTTTGATTTGGATTTTTTGGATGGCAAAATGTCGAGTTACTTCAAGGACACTTATTTTAATTTTATGGGAAAACGCATAACCTTTAACAACGGACACATTATAGAAATACAAAACGATGCCATTGATATATATGATTTAACCGTTACCGCAGATAATAAAAGCAAAATTACTTTCAACGGACGTATATCGGACAGAGGAGCTTTAACTTGTAGTTTTGATAACTTTGATATTTCTTTGGCTAATATGTTTTTGGAAGATAATAACATAGAATTGCAAGGTTTTATAAACAATGATATAGAATTAAAAAACATAACGAGCGGGCTTACTTTTACCTCAAACTTACAGGTAAAAGATTTGTCCTTAAACTCCACCCACATAGGCAACGCTTTGATAAATGTAACCAATGCTTTGGCACCCAATGTTTTTAACGCTGACGTGAGATTGTTTTATAACGATGAGAGCATGGAAAATCTTCCTTTGCAAATAATGGGTACCATCACTCCTCAAAACGAGCAGGAGCAAATGAATTTGGATATAAGTATGGAACGCTTTGATTTGTCCATAGTGGAGAGTTTTGTTTCGTCCTTTGCTTCGGATTTGGAGGGTTATTTATCTTGCAAAGACTTAAAGGTAAGTGGCAAATTCTCTTCTCCCGATATAGAGGGAAAAATACACATGGATAATGCAGCCATGAACATCAATATGTTAGGCACAAAGTACTATTTTACTGATGATATAGAGGTAGATAGAAACAAATTAAGTTTTGATGATTTTGTTCTCAAAGATGCAGAAAAAAACACAATAACCATTAATGGTGAAGTGGCACACAAGGATTTTTCAACCTTTGATATGGATTTGAAACTGATAGCAAATAAAATCAAAATCTTAGACACCAAAGAAGAGAGCGAACAAATGTATTACGGTACAGCCTACGCCTCAGGCGTGGTGAATATAAAAGGAGATTCCACCATGTTGGACATAAGTGGAAGTGTGAGAACAGAGCCGGGAACCTCTCTTACTGTGCCTGTAAGCAATAAGGAATCCGTAGAGGAAAATAATTTTATTGTTTTCTATGCCAAACAAGACAGCAGTCAAACAGAGGAAGAAACAACAAACGGAGTGCAAAAAAAGTCGTTGGCTTACAACATCGCTTTGGACTTGGCGGTAAACTCCAATGCCAAACTTTTCTTGCCAATAGATTTTTCGCAGGTTAAAGGAGATTTGTCTGCTGCCGGTGATGGAGATATAAAGATAAAAATCAATAGGAACGGACAATTTTCCATGGATGGCACGGTAACCATAGCCAATGGAAACTTCAAACTCAATGTGGCGGACGTAATGGAAAAAACCTTTGATTTGGAAAGAGGTGGAACATTGTCTTGGGACGGCAACCCGGCAGGTGGAGTTTTGGATTTAAGTGCTGTGTATAAAACCAATATTTCTCTTGCCTCTTTGTTGGGAGAGTCTTATTCCAAACCTGTTGCAGTGGAAAGCATAATAAAAATAACAGGCTCTATGACCAACCCTCAACCAAAATTTGATATACAACTGCCCAACGTAGACAAACAGACAGAGGAACAAGTGTTTATGAATATAGATAGAACGGATGAGAAAGTTATGATAGAGCAGACGGCTTCCATTTTATTGACTAACCAATTTTATTTGTCGCAAGGAGGCTATCAAACCAATGTTTTACAATCGGGAGTAACCTCTTCCGTAATGGGTATGGCTTTTTCGCAAATTAGCGGTATGCTTAGCAATATGATTAGATTTGTGGACGTAAAACTCAACTATACAAGCGGAGATGAAGTATATGGAGGACAAATGGATGCCGATTTTAGCAAAACCATAGGCAAATGGGACTTGTCTCTCAATACTTCTTTTGGCGGAGACGGTACAACCAACAAAGCTACAGAAACCTCCAATATCATAGGAGATGCAACAGCCAAATACAGATATACCAACAATTTGCAAATAGAGGTATTCAATCGTTCCAATGCCAATGATTTTACCAAATACAATGTTTCTCCCTATACGCAAGGAGCCAAAATAATATATAAAAGAGATTATAATTCAATAAAAGATATTTTTATAAGAAAAAAAAGAAAGAAGGATAACTTATTGCCATGAACGAGAGAGTAAAGGGGCATATATTGATACTTTTGACCAATATTATTTTTGGTATAAATACTCCGTTTGCCAAGGATGCTTTAAATGTGGTGGGACCAAATATTCTTTCCACTTTTAGATTTGTCGGTTGTGCTTTGTTGTTTTGGCTGGCTTCTTTTGTTTTCCATACACCCAAGACGGACAAAAAAGACATTCCTTTTTTGTGTCTTGCCTCTTTGTTTGGTATAGTGTTTAACTTGTTTTTGTTTATTTTGGGGCTTAGTTACACCACTCCGACCAATGCTTCCATAATAGTAAGTATGACTCCGATTTTTACAATGATAATGGCTGCTGTTTTTTTGAAAGAGCCTTTGTCCTTAAAAAAAGTTATAGGAGTCTTTTGTGGTTTAACGGGTGCAATGATATTGATTTTCAGCAAAACTCAAAACACGGCTCTTTTGCCAAAAAACAATGTTTTGGGCATAGTGTTTTGTCTTGTCAGTGGTGTGGCTTATGCTTTGTATCTTACATTGTTTAGCCCTGTGGTTAAAAGAAATCACCCTATCAATGTAATGAAATGGATGTTTCTGACCTCCTCCATAGTTATCATTCCTTTCACTTGGAAAGATGTAACGAGTTTTGACTATTCCATTCTTACCACAAAAACTTGTTTGGAAATGGCTTATGTTGTTTGTTTGGCTACGTTTATCAATTACAATTTTATTCCTATGGCTCAGGCACGTTTGCGTCCTACAACTTTGTCCATGTACAATTATGTTCAACCTGTGGTAACAACTTTGCTTTCGGTAATACTGCTTATGGAGGTGTTGACAATATACAAAGTTTTGGCGGCATTGCTTATTTTTGCAGGCGTGTATATAGTAACCATATCCAAGTCACACAGAGGAGAACAAGAAAAACAAAAAGCCAAAAAATCTATTGAGGAAATAAGAAAATAGAGGCTTTGGCACTGATTTTGACTAAAAAATAGAGAGAGAATTAATTTTATAAATCATACAATAAATTATTTGCCTTATGAAAACGAGATATTTAACCTTAGGCTTTGCAAGTTTGATGAGTGCAACAACTTTGTTTTCTTGTGTTGTTGTCAATAGTGAAACACCTAACACTTCCTCAACCCATTACTCTTATTCCTATTCCAAGTCTCAGGCAAGGCACACAATATCACAAACCGCCTATGTGGTAAATCAAGCCTACGAAATTTCATCTTTCTATTCTTATTGGACAGACAGCAGAATTTCCAAAGCCGTTTATTACAACGATTATGCCCAGAGTTTATATCATAGGGGCAAATACAGGCTTGCCATCAATTACTCTTTGCTTGCGAGGGAGTATGCTTTGGATGTTATGGATGGTTGTGATGATTATTGGGAATATTTTTATTATACCCACTTTGGTTGGAGCAACAGATATGGTTACAACCCAAATTTTGCTTACTCCAACGGTTATAGAGATGGATATTATGATGGTTACTATGCCGCTTATTGTGCAAGACACAACCACGATTATAGAAAAGACCCTTATCGCAATCTTAATTCCCAATGGTATAGCAATGAGAGATATGCCCAAGTTACCAATTCTTCCCTGAGAAACCAATCTCACGGCAATTCGGGTAACAACAATGGTAGTATGGGCAGAAATTCAAACACAGGCTTCAGAAATATAAACCGTTCCGATTATTATAGTACTGAAGAAAACTCCATGACAGAAACTTTGCCTTCCGAGAATGAAATGGAAACAGGTTTCAAACGAGATAACCCAAATATTGTGTTAAGTGGTGAAAGCGTAAAAAATGATGCTTCCGTAATTACTCGCAGCAGAGAAAACATCAAAAACTCAACCGCCACAATGCGCAACACCCAATTGCAAAAACCTGTCAGAATAACAACCACCAATAACAACGCAACTTCTTCTGATAATGATAATCATAAGCAAAACAATACCCGCAACCCCATTTCCAATAAAGAACCTCAAAATATAAACAACTTTGATATACAAAGAACCAACACAAACCAAAGAAATATCAATACCACAATAGACAAAGAGAAGATACAGGACACAAAAACAGAATCAAAAACCACAGACCTTGCACCGATAAGGAGAAATAATATTCAAAACTCCACTCCTAATCAAAGAACCACCACAACCACCCCGACAAGAACAGATTCTCAAAAAAACACTACTCCTACAAGAAAAACCAATAACAATGCTCTTAATAACACAAACCAACGCAACACTCCTACCAATGTAGAAAGAAAGACCACTACCAACACAAGAACCACCACAACAAGAAAGAGCAACACAACCCCATCCACTCAAAAATCCACTTCCACCTCTACCAAAAGGACAACAAACAACTCCACCACCAACACACGTGGTCGCAGATAACCTCACAGGCTCAGCCTGTTTTAATAATAGCAAAGCCCTTACAAAAAACATTTTGCAAGGGCTTTGTCTTTTGATATGGTGCAAATTTTGAAAAACTTAATGCGTTTTACCGAGTTTTTTTTCTATCTTTGCACCGTCAAACGTAGGTTTGATGTGTCTTTATTTATAGGACGCTTTTATGTAATTTTTTTTATTTATTTATATAGCGTTTGCTATTTGTTCTGAAAACATTCTAAAGCTTGGTCGCAAAAGAATTCATCGATGAATAAATACAAATGTTTGCGTTTATACGTGGGCATTTTGTTATCTTCGGTGAGGGAAAGACCAAGCTCCTTGAATGTGGATAAGTTGTCCACGTTTTCTTTTAAGGAGTTTGGTTGTTGTTTTTTGGGGGTTGCAAACGCCTAAAAACAACAAAAAAATATGTCAAAATCACTTATAGAGGAGTTGCCTCGCATAGCCAAAGAGGGAAGAAAAACAGCAGAAAAGATATTGGAAAACATTGCTTCAAACACAAAAGTATCACTGCAAACCAATGAAATAGTTCTGCCTGCCAAAGATACCAACGGACTGTTTAAGGGAGATGTTCCCGATGCTCTCCAAATACAAGAATGGAACAACAGACTTATTTACGGAGATAATCTTTTGGTTATGCAGGCTCTTTTGGCGGGCGATGAGCCAAACGGAGTGCCTTCTTTGAGAGGCAAAGTAAATCTGATTTACATAGACCCGCCCTTTGACAGCAAGGCGGACTATCGCACCAAAATAAACCTCCCCAAGATAGACATAGACAAAAAACCTACCTCTTTGGAACAGTTTGCTTATGCTGACACTTGGCAAAAAGGCACTGTTTCCTACCTTGAAATGATGTACCCGCGATTGCTTCTTATGAGAGAATTGCTTGCCGACAATGGCTCTGTCTATGTGCATATAGATTGGCATGTGGGACACTATATAAAAATACTCCTTGATGATATTTTCGGAAAACAAAATTTTGTTAATGAAATAATATGGCACTATAGACGGTGGAGTAATACATCCTCTACATTTCAAAAAATGCATGACAATATTTATTTTTATGTACTTAACAAAGACAAATACACTTTCAATAAGTTGTATCAAGAATATTCTCATCCAGAATGGATAGAGGATACCGTACGTGGAGTTGTAGATGGAAAATTAGTTAGATTAAAAGATGAGGAAGGAAATTATATCAAAAGAAATAAGGAAAACAAAGGTGTTCCTATGCACGATGTTTGGGAAGATGTCAACTTTATAGGTCCCACTGCACATGAGAGAATAGGTTATTCTACTCAGAAGCCTGAGGCTTTGCTTGAAAGAATAATTAAAGCAAGTAGTAACGAGGGAGATTTGGTTTGTGATTTTTTTGGAGGCAGTGGCACAACGGCAAGCGTGGCAGAAAAGTTAAACAGACGTTGGATAACCTCCGATATAGGCAAACCCGCCTGCTTGGTTATGAGAAAAAGATTGATAGACAACAATGTAAAACCTTTCCTCTATCAGGCAATAGGCGACTATCAAAAAGAAAGTTTTTCGCAAAGCAAAATGTTTAAACGCATAGGAGATTTGTCGCAAGTGATTTTGGGCTTGTATGGAGCCGAGCCTTTCCCTTGGGATGCTCAGACAGACAGAAACATGGGACAAATAAAAGAAAGCAACACCCTCGTAATAGTGGACAGCCCCAACAAACTTACCACCGCCACCACAGTGCGCCGTGCCTTGGAAGCCAAGCGAAGCGTTATGGGAGGAGAATGGAAAAAAGTAGTACTCTTGGGCTGGAACTTTGCCTTTGATATATCCGATGCTCTATCGGACAAGGAGCAAAAAGGCATTGAAGTTTTGGTTATTCCGCCCGACCTTTTGGACAAATTGAATACAAAGAAGGGAGTAAACAAAGAAAACATTCGTTTCCTATCTTTGCAATATCTGACCATAAAAGAGCCCATTGTCAATAAGGCAGATAATGAAACCGATGACCTTACCATTGAGTTGGACAATTATGTATTGCTTTCGCCCGACCAAATAAACATAGACGACAAAGACAAACCAAAACTCCAACAACTTATAGCCTCCGACCCTTTGTCTATTATAGAATATTGGAGCATAGACCCGGATTATGACGGAGTAACGTTTCGCTCTCTTTGGCAAGATTACAGAGACAATACGGAGAACGACAAAGATAATTTGCATTGTGTGAAAAAAGTAACCATAAAAGTAAAACACAAGCAAAGCAGAAAAATATGCGTCAAAGCGGTGGACGTTTTTGGTTTTGAAAGTATGGTAACAAAAGAGATATAAAAGGTTATGGACAAGTTGAAGTTAGCAGAAAATATAAGCATAGAAGTAAATAATTTGTGGCAAAGCGGAGAGTTGTTGAACAAAGTCAGTTATACAAGTGCGGAATTGTTGAAATATTGGTTTGGAGAGGAATATTGCGTTGCGAGGGAAAAGAATTTTCATAAAGGACAAAAGCAGGCTATACTCAACACCATATATTTGCACGAGGTGGCAAAAATAAATAACGTGCTTGATATACATGAGCATTTTGCAAAAGAAAATCTTTTGTTTGAGGATGAAAAAGTCGCTTTGACAGAAGAAAAATATTCTTTTCCAAAGTATTGTGTTAAGATGGCAACAGGCACGGGCAAAACTTGGGTTATGCATGCTTTGATTATTTGGCAAATACTTAACTACCAAAGAGAAAAAAGCCACAAAGGAAGATTTACAAACAATTTTCTTTTGATTGCTCCGGGCAAAATTGTTTATGAAAGATTGTTGGACGCTTTCAAAGGAAAGATAAACCCCAAAAACGGAGAAAGAAATTTTGATACAAACGATTTCAAACTCAATGAAGAACTCTTTATTCCGCATTGTTACAGAGATGAGGTTTATGGCTTTTTGCAAAACAATGTTAAGGACAAAGACAATATTGATGGCATAACCTCCGGTGGTTTGATTGCAATAACCAATTGGCACATATTTATAGACAAAGAAAAAGAAGAAACAGAGGAGAACGATAACGATACAAGAGAAATAATTAAAGATTTATTGCCTGCCAAACCGGGCAAATCCGCAGGAAACAGTTTGGAAGTGTTGGACAACAATTATTTAAAGGGAAAGCGTTTGGAATATCTTTCAAATTTGGACTCTTTGATGATAATAAACGATGAGGCTCACCATTTGCACGATACCACAACGGCAAACAATGATGTTGTTTGGCAACAGGGAATAGACTACGTATTGCAAAACAAGACAAAAGGAAAATTGCAAATAGATTTCTCGGCAACTCCCTATACAACCACAGGAGGCAAGAGAAAGACAAAAATATATTTTCCTCATATTATAGCAGATTTTGATTCCAAAACTGCTATGAGGGAAGGGCTTGTAAAGTTGATAAACCTTGTTAGAAGAGAAGAATTTACCAACGTAGAATTATCTTATAAGGCAATAAGATCAGAAAACAATGATATTGTAGGACTTAGCGAAGGTCAAAGGATAATGTTGAGTGCAGGGTTGGGAAAACTTGATATTTTGGACGAAGCCTTTAAAGAACTCAGCACAGAAAAAGACAATTACAAACAACCAAAAATGTTGGTTATGTGTGAGGATACAAAGGTTTCCCCGCTTGTTGTTGATTTTTTGATTTCAAAGGGCTTAAGCCAGGAGGATATTATGCAAATAGATAGCAATAAAGAAGGCGAAGTATCAGACGAAGAATGGAAGAAAATAAAAAGCAAATTGTTTAATATAGACAACCTTAAACAGCCGAGAGTTATTGTTTCAGTCCTTATGCTGAGAGAGGGATTTGATGTAAATAATATTTGCGTTATAGTACCTTTGCGAACAACTGACTCAACCATTTTGTTGGAACAAACAATAGGCAGAGGTTTGAGATTGATGTTTAGGGAAAAAGAATTTGATGAAGCAAAAGAGGAAAACAGAAAACTTTTGTTTTCACACAAAGAGCCTAATTCAATGATAGATATGCTGTCAATAGTGGAACACCCAAATTTTATACAATACTACAATGAGTTATTAGATGAGGGCTTTGCCACTATTCAAAGCGGCATTGATAATAATGACAATGTAAAAGGAGATTTGATTTCTGTATCTTTAAAAGAAGATTATGAGGATTATGATTTGTATTTTCCTAAAATATTAAGGTCGGAACAAGAGGAATTGCAACCAATAGCAATAGACCTCCAAGATTTAAAACCTTTTGATTTATATTCATTGAAACATTTGCAAAAACTATTGGCAAAAGATGGAGAGGTTTTTAATTCTACAGATGTATTGAGTACAACTCATTTTGGAAAATATGAAGTGAATGCCAACCCTTTTACAGCCAATACTTACAACGAATATTTGCAAAAAATACTTTTTGCCATAATAAATTACAACGCAAGAACAAACAAAAAATCAAAACCTTTATTGCAAATCAATAATGCTTATTTGGTTGCAAGTATAGACAATTTTATCAGGCACAGATTGTTTGACTGCGAGTTTAATCCTTTTGAAAACAATAATTGGAAAATACTTTTGGTAAGTAATGGAATAGTTACCATTCATATACAAAAAGAATTCTCCTCCAAAATTAATGATTCTTTGATGAATATAGAAATATCATCGGCTCAAATAAACAAAAGATTTTTTTCGGAAGTACAAACCATGCTTGTCAGAAAAGAGTATTCTGTAAGGGTAGAAAAAAGTATTTTTTCTTATTTGCCTTTTCCAAGCAATGGCGGAGGTTTGGAAAAAAACTTTATGGAATACATTGACCGCGATGCTGAGGTGGAAAGTTTTATTAAAATAAACGAATACAAGCATAGATTTGCTAATATTTACTATGTTAATGAGGACGGGCTGTTGCATTCTTATTACCCTGATTTTATTGTAAAGACAAAAGAAAAATTTTATATCATAGAAACAAAAGGAAAAGACAGAATAAGTAGCGAAAACGTAAAAAGAAAACGCACAGCCATATTGGAATGGGTAGAAAGAATAAACAAAGTTACCCCCTCGCTTATGGATTACAGAGTATGGGAATACGTATTGTTGAGAGATGATAATTTTTATAATTATGAAAAACAGGGAATTTCCTTTGTAAATATGTGCAACATTAACAAAGTTACCTCCGCAGAAATAAAAGAAACACTATTTTAAAAACATAAGACTATTATACGACAAATTAGAATAAATTATTTAAGGTTGGCATAAGTTATGACAGGCTACAAGCACCATTTATTTTATAAAGGTTTTGCCTTATCATAACTTATGCCAACCTATTGTAATTTATTTCAACTTATGTTAAATAGTTAAAGTTACTTTATGGTACTTCCGTTTTTGAATTGCTTTTGTGTAGTAACAAAGGCAAGTTCTCCGTCTGCATTTTCCGCCATAAGTATCATACCTTGGCTTTCTATTCCTTTGAGATTTTTTGGTGCAAGATTTACCAAAACACTTACTTGCTTGCCTACAATATCCTCCGGAGAATAGTATTCGGCAATACCGCTGACTATAGTCCTCGTATCTATACCCGTGTCTATGGTAAGTTTTAGTAATTTTTTTGTTTTTGCCACTTTTTCGGCTGCTATTATGGTACCTACGCGTATATCCATAGCAGAAAAGTCCTCAAATGTTATATTCTTTTTTTGAGGTTCCACTTCTGCGTTGTTTATGGCATTAGTTTTTTTACTTGCTTCCAATTTATCAAGTTGCTTTTGTATGTCTGTGTCTTCTATTCTCTCAAACAACAAGACGGGAGTATTTATTTGGATTCCTTCCTCCAACAAGGAGCAATTGCCTGCTTGATACCATTTTAAAGGTTTTAGGTTAAGCATTTGTTGAAGTTTTTTTGCTGAAAATTGAATAAAAGGCTCCATAAGTATAGATAAATTTGCACAGATTTGAAGTGAAATATTCAAAACCGTTTCAGTACGTTGTACATCTGTTTTGTAAGTTTTCCATGGCTCATTTTCTGTCAAGTACTTGTTTCCAAGACGAGCAAGGTTCATCAATTCAAACAAAGCGTCCCTGAATTTATAGGTTTCTATCAATGTGCCTATTTTTTGAGGGTAGGTTTTTATTTCCTCTATTGTTTGTTTATCCAAATCGTTTAATTCGTTTGTTTTTGGTACTTTGCCTTCAAAATATTTATGAGTAAGTACCATTGTTCTATTGATAAAATTACCCAAAATGGCAACGAGTTCGGAATTATTTCTTGTTTGAAAATCTTTCCAAGTAAAATCGTTATCTTTTGTTTCGGGTGCGTTGGCACAAAGTACATATTTCAAAACATCTTGCTTGTTTGGAAAATCTTCCAAATATTCGTGCAACCAAACAGCCCAATTTCTTGAGGTAGAGATTTTATCACCTTCCAAGTTCAGAAATTCATTTGCAGGAACATTGTCAGGCAAAATAAAGTCTCCTGCGGCTTTAAGCATGGAGGGAAATACAATGCAATGAAAAACAATATTGTCCTTGCCTATAAAATGTACAAGTTTGGTATCTTTTTGCTTCCACCATTTTTCCCAATTGTCTTTGTCGTATTCTATTGTGTTGGAAATATAACCAATAGGAGCATCAAACCAAACATACAAAACCTTACCTTCGGCTTCTTTCAAAGGCACTTTTATTCCCCAATCCAAATCCCTCGTTACGGCTCTTGGCTGCAAACCATTGTCAAGCCACGATTTGCATTGTCCATATACGTTGGTTTTCCATTCTTTGTGATTTTCCAAAATCCACTCTTTGAGAAAAGCCTCATATTCATTCAAAGGCAAAAACCAGTGTTTTGTTTCTTTGAGTACGGGAGCATTTCCACTTAATGCACTCTTTGGGTTTTTCAAGTCGGTAGCGTTTAGGGAACTTCCACAACTTTCACATTGGTCACCGTAGGCCCTTTCGTTGCCACAAATAGGGCAAGTGCCTGTAATGTAGCGGTCGGCAAGAAAAGTTTTTTCCTGCTCGTCATAGTATTGTTGACTTGTTTGCTCTATAAATTTTCCCTCATTGTATAGTTTAAGGAAAAAGTCTGAAGCCGTTTTTTGATGAATAGGGCTTGTTGTACGAGAGTAAATGTCAAAGGAAATACCAAAGTCTTCAAAACTTTTTTTGATAATGGCATGATACCTATCCACTATGTCTTGTGGAGTACAGCCCTCTTTTTTTGCCCTTATGGTAACGGGAACTCCATGCTCATCACTTCCTCCAATAAACAATATTTCTTCGTCCATCATTCTAAGATAACGACAATATATATCTGCCGGAATATAGACTCCAGCCATGTGTCCTATGTGTATAGGCCCGTTTGCATAGGGTAGGGCTGTGGTAACGGTATAGCGTTTAAATTTCTTTTCTTTATCTGTATATGTCATAATTATTAGTTTTTCTTTGGAATTATCTATTTACTCTAATCTTATTTTCTTTTTGGCTAAGATGGAAACTATTTTTATCAATTCCTTAGTCGGTTCCACCAATGGTAAAACATCTTCTTTTTGTATTTCGTAGTTATCAGAATAACCACCTGTTATTTTTAAATTTAACAAACGACTGTAATGTCCTGTTAAAGATAGGTCTATTATTTTGGTTTGACCAAAAAATCTATTGAAAATTTGGTTTATTCCATTGTGTGTTTTTGCTGTGTATCCATATGCAATAAGTAAAGCAGAAACTACGTAATAGGCGGAGTAATACAACCTATTAGCCAAAAGCACCCATCTATTGTTATTTAATAACAATTCCACATCTTTCATTGCATCATCAGATTTTGTTAATCTAATGGAAATAAGAATTTTTTTCTCCTCTTCATTTAAACTCATAGTATAATTCCATCTTGTTCTACATTCTTATAAAATGGAGTAAAGTAGGACTCTTCCCATTGTTTTTTGCTAAAAATGATGGTATTTATAAACTGGTTAGTTTTAAATCCGACCTCAAAAACTCATTGAATACATTATCTTTGTTTTCAAAAGTCGGCTTCTCTTTATCCAATAAAATAAGTACATCCCAATCAGAATCCTCTCTTGCTTCTCCTCTTGCTCTTGAGCCAAAAAGTTTAACAATAGTTCCTTTGGGCATTTTTTCCTTTGCTACATTCTTTAAAAGGGATAATATTTCGTCCTCTGTATACTCCATTGTATAATGTTACAAATTCTCTCTTATGATAGTTGTGATATCCTTTATAATTACATTGGCAAGATGCTCGGCTGTAGTCATGGCATCGCTCTCGGAATATATTCTAAGTATAGGTTCGGTATTGCTTTTTCTCAAATGTACCCACTCGTTGTCAAAGTTTATTTTTACTCCGTCTATGGTTATTACATCATAATTTTTATATTTTTCGGCTATAGAATCAAGCACCAAGTCCATATTTATTTCAGGTGTAAGTTCCATTTTCTTTTTTGCAATAACATAATTAGGGTAGGTATCTCTAAGGTCTGAGCATTTCATTTTTTTCTTTGCCAATAGAGTAAGAAATAAGGCAATACCCACAAGAGCATCTCTTCCATAATGACACTCGGGATATATTACTCCTCCATTTCCTTCTCCGCCTATTACGGCACCAACCTCTTTCATCTTTTCTATTACATTGACCTCACCAACAGCAGAAGCAAAATATTTTTGGTTGTATTTCTTTTCTGTTACGTCTTTTAAAGCCCTTGAAGATGAAAGATTGCTTACAGTATTGCCCGGAGTGTTTTCCAAAACATAGTCAGCCACAGCCACCAAAGTATATTCCTCTACAAAAGGTTTGCCCGTTTCCGTTACCAAAGCAAGCCTGTCAACATCAGGGTCAACAACAAACCCCACATGACAATGTTCTTTTTCTACCAAGTCGCATATATCCTTGATATTCTCAGGCAAAGGCTCCGGGTTGTGTGCAAATACCCCAGTAGGCTCTTCATTAAGTCCGAAAATATCTTTTACTCCAAGTGCCAAAAGTAGTTTTCTAAGCACAAAACCGCCCGTTGAATTTACAGCATCAAAAGCAACTCTGAATTTAGCCTCTTTTATAGCCTCCACGTCAACCAAAGGCAAAGCCAAAACCTTTTCTATATGTTTGTCTACAGCATCGTCTATTTTGGTGTATTTGCCCAATTTTGTTGCTTGGGCAAAGGTAAAATTATTTTCTGCCGCAAGTTCCAATACTCTTTCGCCGTCTTTTTTTGAAATAAATTCTCCGTTACCTGCCAAAAATTTCAAGGCGTTCCATTGTATGGGGTTGTGTGAAGCGGTAAGAATAATACCCCCGTCTGCTTTGTTGTCCACAACGGCAATTTCTGTGGTAGGTGTTGTGCTTAACCCCGTATCCAAAACATCCACTCCCATAGCCATAAGTGTTCCCGTAACCAAATGGCTGACCATTTCGCCCGATATTCTTGCATCTCGTCCGATAAGAATGGAAATGTGCTCCTTGTTTGTTTTTTCCTTTATAAATTGGGCAAAGGCAGAAACAAAACTTACCAAATCAACAGGGGTAAGGTTGTCGGTTGCTTTACCTCCTATTGTACCTCTAAAACCGGAAATAGATTTGATTAATGACATATTGCTTACTCTCTTTTATTACACTTTTTAAATAATTTGCAAATATACTACTTTTCGCAACAAAATAAGGTCATACTCTTCAAATTATATTTTATCCAAGGCTTGCAATATTTTTGCAATACTTTGATTTATTTCCTCTTCTGTGATAATCAAAGGAGGTTTGATACTTAAAGCGTATGAATTAAATAAATGAGTTCCTGTTATTATACCTTGCTCAAAGCAGGAAATAAGTGCTTTTTTCCAATCAATATCTTTTTTTAGATATATGGCATTGAATAGTCCTATACCTTCAACCCTTTCTATATGTTTGTGTTTCAGTTTTTGCCTATATAGTTCTCCTTTTTTATCTACATCCTTTAACAGATTGTTATCCACTATACAATTAAGCGTGGCAAGAGCAGAAGCCAAACAAACAGGGTTGCCTCCGTATGTGGTGGCATGACCTATTAAAGGGTGATGATTATTTAATTTGTCCATCATTTCTTTTTTACCGATGAAGGCACCTATTGGCAAACCTCCCCCCATTGCTTTTGCAATGCAAAGTATATCTGGAATTATATCATATTGTTCAAAAGCAAACAAACTCCCCGTACGACCAAAGCCTGTCTGTATCTCGTCCAAAATAAGCACAACACCCATTTCAGTACATCTTTTGCGAAGTTTTTTTAAGTAATTGTTTTTAGGCACTTGCACACCGTCACCCACAGCAACACATTCGGCAACTACACAACAAGTTTCTTTGCTTATTTTCAACAAATCCTCTTCTTTGTTAAATTCAATATGATTGCAATAGGGTAGAAGAGGAGCAAAAGGTTCTCTGAACTCTTTTCCACTAATCATAGACACACAAGCGAGCGTGGAGCCGTGATAAGAATTTTTATAAGTTATTATTTCTTTTCTATGATTAAACAGTTTGGCGGTTTTTATGGCTCCTTCTATAGCTTCGCTACCCGAATTGACATAAAATATTTGTTCCAACTCTTTTGGTAAAAACTCTTTTAATCTTTTTATATAATCGAGTTGAGGCTTTTGCATATACTCTCCATAAACCATAACGTGAAGGTAATCTTGCAATTGTTTTTCTATGGCTTGCACCACATTAGGGTTTTTGTGTCCTATGTTTCCCACGCAAATACCCGAGAGCATATCCATATATTTTTTTCCGTCAGTGGTATATACCCAAATACCTTCTGCACTCTGAGGGTCAAGTATTATATTATCAATTTCTGATATTTGTGCAACATATTTTCTAAATTCGTTCAGGTCGGTTTTCATTATAATTATATATGGTGTTATTGTATAGGTTAAAATATTTTCCAAAAATAGTAAATTTTATGATATTTCACTGTGATAAAGTAGTAAAAAAATAATGTCCTACCCTTTGATTTAATACAAAAAAGGCATATTCCATAAAAAGAATATGCCTCCACAATGAAAAACAAAAATTTTTAATTATACTCTGCAATAATATCTTTTACCTGATTAGGAGTAATTCTGCCATAAACCTTGTCTCCAATTAAAGCTACCGGAGCCAAACCGCAAGCACCTACACATCTCAAGGTGTCCAAAGAAAATTTGCCATCGGCGGAAAGTTCTCCCAAACCTATGCCGAGTTGTCTTTTAAATTCTTCCAACACTTTTTCACTATCTCGCACATAGCAAGCTGTTCCCAAACAAATGGAAATCGGATATTTGCCCTTTGGTTGCATGGAAAAGAAAGAATAAAAACTAACTATACCATATATTTGAGCCACAGGCATACGTATTTGCTCTGAAATAAGTTCCTGCACCTCTACGGGTAAAAAACCAAACTCGCTTTGTACCCTGTGCAGTATATTTATTATCTCTCCGTGCGAATTGTTGAAAGATTCGCATATTTCCTTTATTCTCTCTATTTTTTTGCTGTTTAAACTAATCTTTGCCATAAAAATTTTTCTTTTTTTGAATCTTTCTTTTAAAACTATTCGTCCACTTCTTCTATTACAGCCGATTTATCAAAATAATGAGTATGAAGAAGTTTGTGAGACATTTCTCCGCAAGGCTGACCCAAAAACTCTTTATAAAGTTGTTGGACGTATGGGTTTTCGTGAGATTTTCTCAAAGGTTTGTCTTTATCCTCTTCATAGATTGCTTTCAATCGTTTTTCCACTTTAGAAAAATCTCCGTGATGATAAGGCTGACCGGCACCTCCAACGCAACCTCCCGGACAAGCCATAATTTCTATGGCATGAAACATTGTTTCACCTTTTCTTATTTTGTCCAAAAGTTTTCTTGCGTTGCCAAGTCCGTGTGCTATGCCTATGTGTATAGGTGTTCCGTTAAAGTCTACGGTTGCCTCCCTTACGCCTTCCAAACCTCTGATATCTTGGAAATCTATTTTGCCAAGTTCCTTTTTTGTAAATAGTTCGTATGTTGTACGGGTGGCGGCTTCTATTACTCCTCCTGTTGCTCCAAAAATTACTCCTGCTCCAGTACTTTCTCCCAAAGGTCTGTCAAATTCCTCTTCTTTAAGGTCGGCAAATTTGATACTTAATAACTTTATCATATCTGCCAATTCCCTTGTAGTCAAAGAATAATCCACATCCGGACTGCCTTCTTTGTTTAATTCATCTCTTTGACATTCATATTTTTTTGCCACGCAAGGCATAATAGAAACAACAACCAAGTCTTCTCTTTTTATACCCATTTTCTCAGCCCAATATGTTTTGGCTATGGCTCCAAACATTTGCATAGGCGATTTTGCTGTGGAAGGTACGTCAAGCATATCAGGGTAGTATCTTTCAAAGAAATTGACCCAACCCGGACAGCAAGAGGTCATTATAGGAAGTTTTACATCTTTGTCTCCGTTCATATATTTGCTTATTCGTTGGAGCATCTCAGTACCCTCTTCCATAATGGTAAGGTCTGCGGCAAAGTCCGTATCAAATACGTAGTCAAAACCAAGCATTTTCAAGGCGGCAACCATTTTGCCCGTTACTCTGCTACCCGGTTCCATACCAAACTCTTCGCCCAGAGCAACTCTGACAGCAGGAGCCGTTTGTACAATAACCGTCTTTTTGCTATCTGATATAGCCTGCATTACTTGTCTTGTGTTGTCCACTTCGCTCAAAGCACCTACAGGACAAGCCTGAACGCATTGTCCACACATTACGCAAGTACTGTCTATAAGTTTTTGTTCGAAGGCTGTGCCTACAACTGCATTAAATCCTCTGTTAATACCCGACAAAGCACCCACTGTTTGCAAAGAGTTGCACACAGTTTCGCAACGGCGACACATAACGCACTTATTCATATCTCTTATTATGGCAGGAGAAACATCTATTTTATACACTGATTGCTCTCCCTTATAGGTTACCTCTCTAAGACCAAGGTCAACGGCAAGTTTTTGCAATTCGCATTTGCCTCCTTGCGGGCAAACAAGACAATCTGCAGGGTGGTCGCTAAGCAACAAATCCACAATAGTTCTTCTTGCCATAATCACCCTCAGAGTATGAGTCTTAACGGACATACCCTCAGCAACATTGGTAGCACAAGCAGCGGCAAGATTGCTTTTGCCCTCTATCTCTACCATACATACCCTGCAAGAACCAGGTCTGTTTTCTACGCCTTGTCCTTTCAATTCGTAGTGGCAAAGAGTGGGTATATCAATACCTATGCTTCTTGCTGCTTTTAAAATGGTTGTTCCTTTGGGTACTTGAACCTTTATATCGTCTATAGTTAAATTTACCATATTTTCCATTTACTCTTTCCTTTCTTAAATGATTTACAAAACTTTAATAGCGTTAAACTTACATTTGGTTACACAAGTACCGCATTTGATACACATTTCTTGGTCTATCACGTGAGGAGTTTTTCTTTCTCCGCTTATGGCATCTACAGGGCAATTTCTTGCACAATTGGTACAACCTATACAAACGCTTGGGTTGATTTCGTAATGTATCAAATCTTTGCAAACTCCTGCACGACATTTTTTATCCACAACATGCTCTACATATTCATCCCAAAAGTTGTCCAAAGTGGATAGTATAGGGTTTGGAGAAGATTGTCCAAGTCCGCAAAGGGCGGTTTCCTTTATAACTGTTGACAAATTTCGCAAATGTTCCAAATCCTCCAATGTTCCCTTGCCTTTGGTTATTTTGTCAAGCATTTCGTACAATCTTTTGTTTCCTATACGACAAGGGGTGCATTTGCCACAAGATTCTTCTACGGTAAAGTCCAAATAAAATTTTGCCACCGAAACCATACAAGACCCCTCGTCCATAATAACCATACCTCCCGAGCCCATCATACTGCCGGCTTCGGAAAGAGTTTTGTAATCTATTGGAATATCGAGATGTTTTTCCGTAAGACAACCACCGGAAGGACCTCCTGTTTGTACGGCTTTAAACTTCTTGTCATCCTTTATTCCTTCCCCTATTTCGTAAATAATTTCTCTAAGGGTTGTCCCCATAGGTACTTCAATAAGTCCTACATTTTTTATTTGTCCTGCAAGAGCAAAAACTTTTGTGCCTTTGGAATTAGCCGTGCCAATGGAAGAGAACCAATCCGCACCTTTGAGTATAATAATAGGTACGTTGGCATAGGTTTCCACATTGTTTACATTGGTAGGCATACCCAAATAACCTTTTTCGCTTGTACGAGGAGGTTTAAAGGTCGGCTCACCTCTTTTGCCCTCCATGGAATGTATAAGAGCCGTTGCCTCGCCACAAACAAAAGCACCTGCTCCATAACGTATTTCTATATCAAAATTAAATCCTGTTCCTAAAATGTTTTCTCCCAAAAAGCCATAAACTCTTGCCTGCTTGATAGCAACCTGCAATCTATGTACTGCTAAAGGATATTCAGCGCGTATGTAAATCAACCCCTTTGTGGCTCCTATGGAATAGGCTCCTATGGCCATAGCCTCCAAAATAGAGTGAGGGTCGCCCTCCAATATACTTCTGTCCATAAAGGCTCCCGGGTCGCCTTCATCGGCATTGCAAACAATATATTTTTGCTCTGCCTTGCTCCTTGCAGTTGCTGCCCATTTTTTTCCTGTTGGAAAACCTGCTCCACCTCTTCCGCTAAGTCCGGAGGCGGTTACAACTTCAATAACTTTTTCAGGTGTATATTCGGTAATACATTTGGCTAAGGCTTGATAGCCCTCCATAGCAATGTATTCCTCTATGTTTTCAGGGTCAATAAAACCGCAGTTTCTCAAAGCAATTCTCATTTGTTTTTTGTAAAAGGCCATATCCTTATAGTTATCTATATGTTCCTTTTTTTCTGGGTCCAAATAAAGCAAACGAGTTACCTTTTTGTTGTTTAAAATATGAGATTCTATTATTTCCTTTGCATCATCGGGTGCCACTTCGGTGTAAAAAGTATTGTCGGGCATTACCTTTACAATAGGTCCTTTTTCACAAAAACCAAAACATCCCGTATGTACAACTTTTACATTGTTATCAAGACCGTTTTCTTTGATATATTTCTCGAGATTGAAGGCTATTTCTTTGCTTTTGGATGCAGTACATCCCGTGCCTCCGCAGACAAGAATATGTCTGTTTGTATTGGCGTGTTGTGTAGAAACAACCTCCGCCGTGCTGTCTTGCAGACGAGACTCTATTTTTTTGCGAGCCTCACTATACAATGCCTGCAAATCAGCAATAGTTTTGATATTTGCCATATATTTTTATAATACTTAATTTATATTTGTTCCTTAAATTCTACGGTGCAAAGATACAAATTTTATGAAAACAATAGAGTAATAACCAATATTTTTATATGTTTTTAATGAATTTAAGCCAATTTATCTCCGAATAGGCTAACACAAATACATTGAGAATGGCTTTGCCTTTATGCTAACTTAACACACCCCATAATAACCTATGCTAACCTAAAAAAAACAAAGAAAAACAAAAAAATCCGTTTACTGTAAATCAATAAGTTACAAAATAAAAAGTTGCACGCGTTTGGTCAGGTCGTAGAATCTTCGTAACTTTGCATAGAGAAATACC
>CAZITO010000023.1:0-24851 GCA_964542225.1 uncultured Bacteroidaceae bacterium
CTCATAAAGAAATAACACCCGCAGGGTGCTTTATAGGGGCAGAGCCGTTACAAGCGGTGCTTGTTGAAAAAAGAACATTATGTAATTTTTATTTGTGATAATCTTATTCATATTAATTTCAGGGATACTCTTAAAAAGGAGAGTATCCCTTTGTTTTTTTCTGCTTACCATACTTTATCTTTCTCGTTTCTTTGTTGTACCTTTGCAAAGAAAATATATGGTTACAATAGGATTAGTAATATGCATACGGATAGTTTGAGACACAAAGGTTTGAGAAGAAAATTAATAGATACATTAAGGGAAAAAGGCATAAATGATGAGAGAGTATTGCAAGCAATGAATGAGGTTCCTCGTCATTTTTTCTTGGATTCCTCTTTGGAACAACTTGCTTATGATGATAGAGCGGTACAAATACTTTGTTCTCAAACGATTTCAAAACCTTCCACTGTGGCAATTCAAACTCATTTGCTAAAACTAAAACCCCGAATGAAAGTTTTGGAAATAGGTACCGGTAGCGGATATCAAACGGCAGTGTTGCATCGTTTCAATTTGATTTTATATACGATAGAAAGGCAGAGAGATTTGTATTTGCAAGCACAGGAAACATTTAAACTTTTGAATATAAGACCGAGATGTTTTTATGGTGATGGTTATAAGGGTCTGCCGGGATTTGCTCCTTTTGATAGAATTATAATAACTTGTGGAGCCAAAGAAATACCGACAGAATTACTGAAACAATTGTCAGTCGGTGGTATTATGGTCGTTCCCGTAGGCAATCAAACTCAAACCATGTTGAGAATAACCAAAATTTCAGAGAAAGAATTTGAAAAAGAAGAGTTTGGTGAATTTGCTTTTGTACCTATGCTTGAAAATAAAGCAAAGTAATATTACCCTGTTATATTGTAAAGAATAAGAAACAGGCAAAAGATATAAACTTGTCAAGTGCAATAAAATAATTTGTAAAAAATAAAACCATAACGATATAAATTTGTAATTTTGCACCATACTATACTTATTTTTGAAGTATTCTAAAAGAAAGATTTTTTAACACATATAGAGATAAAATGAAATTTGGAGTAGTAGTATTTCCCGGGTCAAATTGCGACCACGATATGATATATGTCCTTCGCAACATAGAGGGACAAGAGGTTGTTCCTTTGTGGCATAAGGAAAGAGATTTGCAAAATTGTGATATGATAGTTCTGCCCGGTGGTTTTTCGTATGGAGATTATTTACGCAGTGGAGCAATAGCAGCACTGTCACCTATTATGGAAGAAATAAAGAAATTTGCAAACAAAGGAGGTTACTTGCTTGGAGTTTGCAACGGTTTTCAAATTCTTTGTGAAAGCGGGCTTTTGGAAGGCACTCTTTTACACAATAATAGCCAAAAATTTATTTGTAGAAACCAATATATTACACCTCAAACCAATAGCACCATATTCACCAAAGAAGCAAAGATTGGCTCTGCTATGAATATTCCTATTGCACACGGAGAGGGTAGGTATTTTGTTTATGAAGACGTACTGAAAAGAATGAATGATAATGAGCAAATACTTTTCCGTTATTGCAATGAAAGAGGAGAAATAAAAGAAGAATACAACCCTAACGGCAGTGTTGAAAACATAGCAGGTATAACAAACAAAACAAAAAACGTTTTTGGTATGATGCCTCATCCAGAAAGGTGTTCTGATATGGAACTTGGCAATACAGACGGAAAAATTTTGTTTGACAGTATTATAAAAAACTTTGTTAAATAGCAAATATGCAAAATATTGCAAGGGTAAAAACCTAAGTAAAACACGATGAGACTAAGTATTTTTTAGTTGTTATCTATAAAAAACAAAAAAATAGTAAGAATAATGAAAATTTCATATAACTGGCTGAGAGAGTATGTACCTTCAAATTTTGACGCAGAAGAGATAGCACGTTTGCTTACTTTTTCGGGTTTGGAGGTTGAGAATGTGGAAAGAGTGGAAAGTATTAAGGGAGGTTTGGATAAATATTTTATTGGTGAAGTGCTGACTTGTGAAGTGCATCCTAACTCCGACCATTTGCATATAACTACTGTTGATGTTGGTGAGCAAAAACCTTTGAATATTGTTTGTGGAGCGCCAAATATATCACAGGGACAAAAAGTTGTAGTGGCGACAATAGGAGCCAAAGTATATGAAGGTGAAGAATTTTTTACTATAAAAAAGAGCAAACTCAGAGGAGCGGAAAGTGAGGGAATGATATGCTCGGAAAAAGAATTGCAACTTGGCAATAACCATGACGGCATTCTTGTTCTGCCACAGGAAGCAAAGGCAGGTGTTCCGGCAAAAGAATATTTTAATCTTAAAACTGACTATGTTTTTGAAATAGGCTTGACCGCCAATCGTTCCGATGCCACCTCACACATAGGTGTCGGAAGAGACCTTGTAGCCATACTTTCTTCTCAAAGACAAGAAGAAATATCTCTTAAAATTCCTTCTGTGGATGATTTTAAAATAGACAACCCTTGTGAAAAACCTATAATAAACATAGATGCCAACCTTTGCGGAAGGTACGCCGGAGTCGTTATTAAGAATGTTGAAGTTAAGGAGTCTCCTTCTTGGCTTAAGGAACATTTGAATTCCATAGGCATACGTCCCATAAACAATATTGTAGACATAACCAATTTTGTTTTAATGGAAGTGGGTCAGCCTTTGCACGCTTTTGATTGGGACAAAGTTGAGGGACAAACCATAAATGTAAAAACCGTAGAGGAGGGAACAAAATTTGTTACTTTGGATGGTGTTGAAAGAACGCTGAACGGTAAAGAAGCTATGGTTTGTAACAGCAAAGAGCCTATGTGTATGGGTGGAATATTCGGAGGAGAGAAATCCGGTATAAACGCAAAAACAAAAAACATATTTTTGGAAAGTGCTTATTTTAATCCCGTGGTTATACGTAAGGCCTCTCGTTATCATGCTTTGCAAACAGATGCATCTTTTCGCTATGAAAGAGGAGCAGACCCAAATATATGCATTTATGCTCTGAAAAGAGCCTCTATTCTTATCAAACAAATAGCGGGAGGTGAGGTGTCTTCTCAAATAGTGGATGTTTATCCGACAGAAATAAAAAGGACAAAAATAGATTTGGAATATTCCTATTTGGACAATCTTATAGGTCAAAAGATAGAAAGAGAGGAGATAAAAAACATTCTTAAAAATCTGAATATAGAAATAGAAAAACAAACAGAAGACGGACTGTCCGTACTTGTACCTACAAATAAGGTGGATGTAACAAGACCTTGTGATTTGGCAGAAGAGATTTTGAGAATTTATGGTTACGATAAAATAGAGTTTTCCTCAAAAATACAAAGTACTTTGAATTATATCCAAAAGCCGGACAGGGAGAAAGTACAAAACATTATAACCTCTTATCTTGCCGACAATGGTTTTAATGAGATTATGAACAATTCTTTGACAAAGGAGTCTTATTATGAAAACAATGAAGACTTTCCTATAGAAAAGAGTGTCAGAATACTCAATGCTTTGAGTAAGGATTTGGCTCTTATGAGACAGACTTTATTGTATGGAGGCTTGGAGGTATTATCTTATAATATAAATAGAAAAGTTTCAAATATTAAAATTTTTGAGTTTGGCAATTGTTATGAAAAGTCTTTGACCTGTCCCGATGACCAAGCGGTAAACAAAAGATATAAGGAAGAAAAACACCTATCCATAATTACAACGGGTTTTTCTTTTGAGGAAAATTGGCAGGAAAAACAACGTAATACAGACTTTTTTTACTTGAAAAACATAGTGTTGAACATCTTTAAGCGATTGAGAATAGACGATAAGAAACTATCGTTTGCGGAGATAAAGACAAAATACTATGCTCAAGGTTTGGCTGTTGTAAATACGGAAAACAAGAAACAAATTGCCACAATGGGAGTTTTAAGCAAAGGTGTTTGCAAATCTTTTGATATCAAACAGAATGTTTTCTTTGCCGATATCAATTGGAATTTGGTTTTGAAAATGTTGCCTAAGAAAGAGTTGCAATACAAAAGTATTTCCAAATTCCCGGAAGTCAGAAGAGACCTTGCTCTTGTGTTGGACGAAAACATTAGTTTTGCTGAAATAGAAAAACTTGCTTTTGAGACAGAAAAGAAACTTTTGAAACGTATAAACCTGTTTGACGAATACAGAGGAATGAATTTATTGGGCAAAAAGCAGTATGCTATTTCCTTTATTTTGCAAGACAATGAAAAAACTCTTACAGATAAGCAGATAGATAGTATAATGGACAAACTTGTTAAAACATTTGAAAACAAGGTAGGAGCAAAGTTAAGGTAGAATGAGAATTACGCAAAAATCTCTTTTACATTATGATATAAAAATACTTATAGCCCTTTTGGAAAGTGTAAAGGGAAGTAAAAAGTTTTTTTATTTTCTCTTGAAAAATGGCTATCCTGAGTTGGCTGCGTGGAGTAATGTTATGCGTGGTGATGAGGAGGCTTTGAAATGGCTGTTTGACCATAAGTACTCAACACTTGCCATAATGACCATTGCCATAGATGGACATGATAAAGCGAGAAGTTGGATATTGGAAACAAAGGATGATTTTCTTATCAATTTCACGGCTGCATGCAGAAAGGACAAGGATGCTATGCAATGGTTAAAAGACAATGAATTGGAGATTTTTTTGCAGATGGCCATAGAGGAACAGAAGATTATAGAAATACAACAAAAAGACCAAATGTTTTTCTATAAATGGAAAGGATAAGGTTTATTGAAACCAATGAAAGTTTTAACATTATCGGATTAAAGATAAAAAGGGATATATTTTATGAAACAGTTTTTTAAATTCACATTTGCATCTTGTTTAGGAAGTTTCTTGGCCTTGATGTTGGTGTTTTTCGTTATTTTTTCTATCATTGGAGGAGTTATCGCTTCTTTTTCTAACTCAGACACTGAAGTCAGCGATAATTCTGTGTTGGTTGTGGATATGAGTAAACCTATTTATGATAGGGAAGTGGAAAATTTGCAGGGTTTGATTTCTTCTGATGGACTTATGGAGCAGAACATAGGCTTAACTGAGTTTATTTCCGTTATTAATAAAGCAAAAAGAGATAAAAACATAAAAGCCCTTATGCTTAACTTTTCTTTGTTGCAAGCCAACGGTATGGCTACAGCGGAGGAGATAAGAGAAGTTTTGCAAGATTTTAAACAATCAGGCAAAAAAATATACGCTTACGGAGATATGTATGACACAAAATCTTACTATATAGCCTCTGTAGCGGACAAAATAATGCTTAACCCTGCCGGTGAAATATTGCTTGCAGGTATGGGAGCCGAGGTTATGTACTTGAAAGACCTGACTAATAAATTTGATATAGATGTAGAATTGATTCGTCCCAAAAGCAACGCCTATAAAAGTGCAGGCGAAATGTATATAAATAACAAAATGTCTGATTCCAACCGTGTACAAACCCGACAATATCTTTCCTCCATTTGGAACACTATTGCGGAGCAAATAACAAAAAGCAGAAATATTGAAACCAATGCTTTTAACTCCATGACCTCTTCTTTGCAAAATGTTATGTCAAAAGATGTTTTAAAGAATGGACTTGTGGATTATTTGGGTTTTAAATCCGATTTTAAGGATACGATTATAAATAACGTTATTTCAGATAACAAACTATCTGCAAAAACATCAATTAATTTTATTTCCTACGGCAAGTATAGAGAATCTTTTGCCCGTCTTCACAATATAGCAAAGGAGAATATAGCCGTTGTCTATGCTTATGGCAATGTCTCACAGGGCAAAGGTTCCGACCTTTCCATTGGTAGTGAAACGACTTGTAGAGCCATAGCCAAAGCAGTAAAAGACAAGAGAGTAAAAGCAATAGTATTGAGAGTAAATTCTCCCGGTGGCGATGCTATTGCCTCAGAAAGCATAACAAACGAGGTAATAAAAGCAAAAAAAATAAAACCCGTAATAGTTTCCATGGGGGATTATGCCGCTTCGGCAGGTTATGAGATGTCTTCCAATGCTTCTTATATAGTTGCCAATAAAACAACACTCACCGGCTCCATAGGAGTATTTGGTGTTTTGCCCAACTTTTCTCGTGCTTTGAAAAGCAATCTTGGTATTACTTTTGATACCGTAAAAACACATGCAAACTCCAATTTTTTGTCTCTTACAACCCCCATGACCAATACAGCAAAGGGTTTGATGCAACAAAATGTAGAGCAGTTTTATGTTAATTTCATTAACAGAGTTGCCACAGGTAGAAACAAAACACCGCAATACATTGCTTCCATTGCCAAAGGTAGAGTTTGGACAGGTAAAGATGCAAAGGAATTGGGCTTGGTGGATGAGTTTGGAGGTTTGACGACTGCCATAAAAATAGCGGCTCAAAAGGTAGGGCTGAAACAATATGGCATTATTTCCTATCCTAAAACTCAAGGAATTTTGGAGCAAATAATGAATAATCAAACTCACGAAATAAGTATGAAGAATTTTACCAAAGAATTGGGCAAACCTTATTCTTTCTTTCTTCAACTTAGAGATATCGCCAATATGCAAGGTGTACAAAAGAGAATGGATTATATATTGTATTTCTAAAAAAACATATTAAAATAATGGCAAATATAAAAACCATAGGAGTTCTTACCTCTGGAGGTGATGCTCCGGGAATGAATGCAGCAATACGTTCGGTTACTCGTTCTGCTATAAGTAAAGGATTTTCAGTAAAGGGTATTTATAGAGGCTGGGAAGGACTTATAAACAATGAAATCAAGGATTTTACCACCGAAAGCGTAAGCGGTATAATAAGACAAGGCGGTACTATTTTGAAATCTGCCCGTAGTGAAAGATTTAGAACAAAAGAGGGAATGCAGGAAGCCTTTAACAATATGAAGGCAAACGAAATAGATGCTTTGATTGTTATAGGTGGAAACGGTTCTTTAAAAGGTGCTATGGAATTTGCCAATATGTTTGATGTATGGTGTGTAGGTTTGCCAGGCACCATAGACAACGACCTATATGGTACGGATTCCACCATAGGTTATGACACCACTCTTAATACCATAATGGAATGTGTTGATAGAATAAGAGATACCGCCACTTCGCACGAAAGAATATTTTTTGTTGAAGTTATGGGTAGAGATGCCGGCTTTTTGGCGCAAAATTCTGCCATAGCCTCAGGAGCGGAAGCTGCCATAATCCCCGAAGACCCTACAGACAATGACCAATTGGAAGTTTTTATGGAGAGGGGTATAAGAAAGTCTAAAAAAAGTTGTATTGTCATAGTTTCCGAAAACAAAGACAGAGGTGCTTATTACTATGCAAACAGAGTGAAAAAAGAATTTCCGGAGTATGATGTAAGGGTAACTATTTTGGGACACTTACAAAGGGGAGGTTCTCCTTCTGCCCACGATAGAATACTTGCTTCTCTTACAGGTTATGGTGCGATAGAAGCAATTATTCAGGGTCAAAGAAATATTATGGTAGGTATAAGAAACAATGAATTGACATACGTGCCTTTCTCGGAGGCCATACGTTCAGACAAACCTATGGACAAAAAACTAATCAAAGTGTTGAATGTTTTAAGCCTATAAAAATTTATGACATTACATTTTGAGGGAGTAATAATAGCCATAAGTACTTTTCTTGTTATTGGTCTTTTTCACCCTATAGTAATAAAGACAGAGTATTATTTTGGCACAAAACCATGGTGGTGTTTTCTTGTGTCAGGGCTGATTTGTATCGGCATCGCTTTTTGTATAGAGAATATTTTGCTTTCTTCTCTGTTGGGTGTTGTGGGAGCAAGTTGTTTGTGGAGTATCAAAGAGTTGTTCCAGCAGGCAAAAAGGGTGGAAAAAGGCTGGTTTCCCAAAAATCCTAAACGAGAATAGCGAAAAAGGTCAATATCTTGTGTCTTTTTGTCGTATTTACGAACCGATTTGTCCCTGTGGACAAAGATTTTTAATCTTTTTACTCAAAAGATAGAAAAAAAATTGTAACTTTGCGACCATATATTTTCGTATATCATAGTAGTAAAAGAAAACTTGAAAGAGTGATGAGTATAAAAAAGTTAGTTTTATTTTTGATAACTGTCGTTGCATTTACAGGGCTTTTTGCTCAAAAACAAAGTCTTACTCAAAAGGCAGACGAAGCCTTTAACAGCAAGCAGTATTTGATAGCCGTGGACTTATATGACAAAGCCTATTCCAAAGTAAAGGCTAATAGACAGGAAAAAGATAGGATTTTGTTTCAAAAGGCAGAATGTTATAGATTTTTGGACGATAAGGAGAAGGCTATAAAAACTTATCAACGTTTGGTTAAGGCCAAGTACTATCAAACTCAGCCGAAAATATATCTTTACATGGCGGATTTTCAAAGATTTCTTTCGGATTGGGATAATGCGGAACACAATTATAAAGAATATTTAAAACTTGTACCAGACGATGCCTTAGCAAAAAGACGTTTGGAAAGTATTCATTTTGCAAAGAAACTGATGGCAAACCCTACAAAACACGAAATCAAAGAAGAAAAGAATTTAAATACCGAATGGAATGATTGGAAACCTTCTTGGGACAATGCCATAGAGTGCCAAAACATCACTTTTACCTCCTCAAGAGACAACTCCGAAAGCAAGGATAGAGATGCTTGGACGGGAGAATATTTCTCAAACATATACCAAGCCTCCAAAGAAAAAAATGGAACTTTCGGACAAGCAACCGAAATTTCGGAACAAGGGATAAATACCCTTGCCAATGAGGGAGAACTTGTAAAGATAACCAACGGCAATACAACTCACTATTATTTTTCTCGTTGTAACATAAAGAAAAATATGCAGATAAATTGTGCTATATATGCTTCTCCTATTGAGCCTGCCAAAACCAAAGCAAACAAGCAAGCAACTGCATCCAAAAACAAAAAAGATAACAACAAAAAGGCTTCCGGTAGAGAGGAAAACGCAAGCGAGCCTTTTGTTATGTTAGACCTTGGTGATACGGCTTACAACTATCTTCACCCTGCGGTAACGAGTGATGAACTTACAATTTATTTCTCTTCCAATCGTCCGGGTGGTGAGGGCGATTATGATATTTGGAAGGCTACAAGAACCTCTGTAAACGAGCCTTTTGGTAATGTTACCAATTTGGGCAAGCTGATAAATACAGAGGGTAAGGAAGAGTTTCCTGTATTAAGAGGCGATGACCGTTTGTATTACTCTTCGGACGGACTGAAAGGTTTGGGGGGATATGATATTTTTGTGTCAAAATTGGAAAATGGAGAATGGACGGAACCTCAAAATATGGGCTACCCTATCAATACTCCTTTTGACGAAATAGGCTTGATTTTTAACTATAATGAAGACGAGAGCATAGCGGCGGAGGAAAGCGGTTATTTCTCTTCCAACAGAGAGGGAGGCACCGGTGGTTATGATATATATTCTTTTTATCGTGCGCCTATGTTTTTCACTCTTAGCGGAGAGGTTAGAAATGACAAAAGTATGCAGGTTGTTTCCGGAGCAAGAGTGAGGCTGATAGGTGATGATAATACTCAAATAGAAACTCGTACGGATAAAGACGGATTGTATTCATTTAGTAAAGAGCAAATAAAATACAATGTACATTATAAAATACAGGTGTCTCAAATAGATTATATGAATACCGAGGGTACGGAGAGTACCGTAGGGTTGACAACCAGCAAGGATTTGGTACACAATTTTCGTTTAATGCCTATACCAAAAGAACCTGTGGTATTGCCGGAAATACGTTATGATTTGGCAAGATGGGAGTTGCAAGACCAATATCAAGATTCCCTTTCCGACCTTTTGGTTATTTTGGTAAATAATCCTACTTATGTGATAGAACTTGGTTCTCATACAGACTCAAGACCTTTTATTACCCTTACCAATGATACTCTTTCACAACGCAGGGCAGAGAGTGTGGTGGATTTTCTTCAAGCAAGAGGAATAGAGCCCGGTCGTATGGTGGCCAAAGGTTATGGGGACAGAGTGCCAAGAACTCTTATGAGAGAAACTTTTGCCACATACGGAGGCAAGACCTACAAGTTTCCCAAAGGAGTAACGCTTACCGATGCTTATATCAACTCTCTCAAAACCAAAGGAGAAAGGGAGGCGGCGCACCAATTGAATAGGAGGACTGAATTTAGAATTATCAGAACGGATTACATACCTCAATCAGTTAAAGATTCCATAGCAGACGCAAGTTTGAAAAGCCATATTGTAGACATAGTATCAGACAACAAACCTGCACCTGTTACTGATATTCCTATTATTTATACAGATAATCATATAAAAATAACCATGATAGACGGTGATAAGGCGCAACTATATATAGTACTCAATGGGGCGGCTGTGCCTGCCATATATGATGAAAGATATAGAGATGCTGCAGTTTTGGACTGGGACCAGGCAACGAAGTTTCTTTTGACAGGAAGAATAACCAAAGACGATTTTAGAGACAAGGAACGTGCTTTTGATGAAAAGGGACAAATACTTGATAATGCAGTTCTGACTTTCAAAAATGCGGCAATAGGTAACTATAAAGCAGACAAATTTGAGGTTATAGTAAAGAAAGGAATGACCTATACCATGATAGTAAACAAGAATGGTTTAAAAGATTTTGGACAATTTGTCTATTCTCCGGAAACGGGCGAAATAATCTTTGATAATTAAAAAATATATAATTTGATAAACTTATGTTTGTCAGATAATTCCATAGAGTAGTATAGAGGCAGAGCCGTTACAGATTGTTTTGTAACGGCTCTGCCTCTATGCTAACCTATTACAACCCCCATTATAAACATATGCTAATCAATAAAAAAGTATAGGCTTTGCCATACGAAAAAAACCTGTGGAGGCGTTTACTGAAAATCAATAAGTTACAAATTAAAAAGTTGCACGCGTTTGGTCAGGTCGTAGAATCTTCGTAACTTTGCATAGAGAAATACCCCTATCACAAAATTTTCAATTTTCATCCTTATAACTACTTGATAATCAATAAAAACGAAACGGCGTTTTATTTTATCGAAACGCCGATTCGTCGAAATGAATCGGCGATTCATTTTTACAAAACGGGCAAAGAAAAAATTTTTTCCTTAAAAAGTCGTTCGAAATCGCTGATTTTCACGATTTTTGCCCAATTTTGACCCCTCAAAAAAGGTTAAGTAGTTGATAATCAAACACAGTACCCTTATTTTTGAACTTTTAGTAACCATCAATTAAATTTCCCGAAAAAATATTTTTTTGCTCTTACTCAGCCTGTTTTCGTAGGGCAAACCCACACCCGTTGGGTGTTTTATAAGGGCAAAGCCACTATTTTTTTCTTATGGATTTTATAGGTTGTTATAAGTTATGATGGGTTAGCATAAGGGCAAAGCCTTTATAAAACAGACTGAGGTTGGTGTAGGTGAATGGAATTTTTGTTTTTAATACGAGAGATATGCAAATTTATTTTAATATCTTTGCAAGATAAAAGTGCTATGCAAAACGATATGTTTGGTTCTTATTTTTAGAGTATATGAATTTTGGGGAAAATTTATGAAAGAAAAAATATTGTTTATAATCAACCCTGTATCCGGTATAGGCAAACAAAAGATAGTGGAGCAGGCTTTGGAGGTGCATTTGGACAAGCAAAAATATGATTATCATATAGCCTACACCCAATACGCTCATCATGCTACACTAATAAGCCAAGAGGCTGTAAAAAACGACTATGATACAGTGGTTGCCGTGGGGGGAGACGGGTCAATAAATGACTGTGTAAGGGGTCTTATCGGTTCCACCACCAAACTCGGTATAATACCTGCGGGTAGTGGCAATGGATTGGCTCGTTGTCTGCATATTCCTTTGGATGTAGAAAAAGCAATAGAGGTTATTAATCTCAACAACCATAGAAGAATAGACACTGTAAATCTTAACAATCGTCCATACGCTTCGGTTGCGGGGGTGGGGTTTGATGCCTTGATAGCCAAAGAATTTACAGGGAGTAGGGTGAGAGGTTTTCAAACCTATTTGAAACTTGTACTTAAAGATTATCTGAATTACAAACCCAAAAAATATACTCTCATCGTAGATGGAGAAAAAATAGAAAAAGAGGCTTTATTTATCTCTTTTATGAATTCCAATCAATTTGGTTACAATGCTATAATTGCACCAAAAGCCTCTTTGAATGATGGTCTTTTGGATGTGGTTGTGGTAAAAAAACCGCCTATAATACTGACCCCTTTGGTTGTGCAAATGATGTTTTTTCACCAAATGGATATATCTCCATACGTAGAAACTTTCAGAGCAAGACAAGTGAAGATAATGAATTTTGAGGATGGTATATTGAATCTTGACGGCGAAGGAATAGAGTATAATGAGAAAGAATTGGGATTTTGTGTAGAGCCTAACAATTTAAATGTGATAGTACCGGATAAAAAGAACAAACAGCCTTTCCTTAGTGAAAAGAAAATACTTGATTTAATAAAAAGCATAATATATGAGTCTCCCAAAAAAGAACATTAGAGATAAGGTTATGGTTTATTCCACAGACCCTGATTTTGTTTTTGAACAAGAAGAGCAAGAAGAATTGGAAACACTTGAAAATCAAAAACAAAATCTGAGAATATCATTGGATAAAAAACAAAGAGCAGGTAAAAAGGTTACAATTGTCAGCAATTTTGTGGGCAGACAAGCTGACCTTTTGGATTTGTCCAAAATACTTAAAACAAAGTGTAGTGTTGGTGGTAGTGTAAAGGACGGAGAAATCATACTGCAAGGAGATTTTAGAGAAAAGATTTTTGAAATACTTACAAATTTGGGCTACAAAGCCAAATTGATAAAATAAAACAAAGTATAAAAATGAAAAATATATTGATAACCGGTGCCAACGGTCAACTTGGTATGAGTATCAGAAAAATAAGTAAAGATTACGACTTTAATTTTATTTTTACTGATTATATGGAATTGGATATTACTGATAACAAAGCAATTGAAGAATTTTTTGCCCAAAATAATATTTCTCTTGTAATCAATACAGCAGCCTATACAGCGGTGGATAACGCCGAAGAGGATAAAGAAAAATGTAACTTGGTGAATAATATTGCAGTAGAGAATCTTGCAAAAGTATGTCAAAGCAAGAATGCGTATTTTATTCATGTTTCTACCGACTACGTTTTTGATGGCAAATCTTCTCGTCCTTATTTTCCTGTTGATATGCCTAACCCCATAAACTTTTATGGACAAAGTAAGTTTGCAGGAGAAAACAAAGCCTTGTCTTGTTGCAAGACCTCCATAGTTGTTCGTACAAGCGGAGTTTATAGTGAGTTTGGAAAAAACTTTGTCAAAACAATGCTTAATCTTTGTGCTTCTAAAACGGAATTAAATGTTGTCTATGACCAAGCCATGTCGCCTTGTTATGCTACCGATTTGGCAAAATGCTTAATGACCATTGCAAATAAAATCATGCAGGAGGGTATGCCACAAGAGAAATACAGATTATTGCACTATAGCAATGAAGGAGTGTTGTCGTGGTATGATTTTGCAAAAAAAATAAATGACCTATCAGGTCTCAAATGCAATATAAAACCCATACTGTCAGTAGAATATCCTACCAAAGCCCAACGTCCTAACTATTCTGTTTTGGACAAAGGTTTGACAAAAGAATATTTACAGACAAGTATTGCTCATTGGGAAGATGCCTTAAAAGAATGTTTAAAAGTATTATGAAAAATTTGCAAAAAATAGTTGCTTTCTTATTCATTTTGTTGATAGTAGCGAGTTGTAGTAATGTTAAAAGAATAAACAAACCAAATTCTTCCAAACATACAACAACGAGACATACCACAAAAAAAGAAAACCGACCGACTCCTTCCTCTTCGGAAAGAAGTACAAGTATGACCAATAGTGATGTTTATGCTTTATCTATGAAAGAGTTAAAGCAATATGGCTCTAATCTTACAGACTATTGTATTTCTTGGGTGGGTACTCCTTACAAAGCAGGAGGTACGACTAAACAAGGCGTGGATTGTTCCGGTTTTGTGTTCAATGTATATAATGATGTGTATGATATAAAACTTTCAAGGCGCAGTTCTGATATGGCAAAAGATGTAACCATATTGAGCGACAAGAAAAAAATGAAAGAAGGCGACCTTATATTCTTTGGCAAAGGCAGAATAAATCATGTAGGTATATTTATAAGAGGAGATAAATTTATTCATGCCTCTTCCTCAAAGGGAGTAATAGTTTCCTCTTTGGAAGAAAATTATTGGAAAACAAATTATCATTCTTGCGGTCACCACCCACAAAGAAAATAACTTAAACAAAACATTTAATTTGCAAGTATTTATATGAAATTCTTTTTATTTGATGCCAATTCTCCATTACTGTTTACTCAAACTGTTTTCTGGGTGTTTCTTTTGGGCGTGATGCTTATTTTTGGACTGATTAAGAACAAAATAAAACTTTCTCATGTTTGGTTGTTGTTTGTCAGTTACTTTTTTTATTACAAATCTTCGGGTAACTTTGTTGTCTTGCTTTTGAGTGTAACACTCATAACTTTTTTTGCTGCACGGCTTTTGGGTAAAATAAAGTCCAAACCTCTTAAAAAATTTATACTCTTTTTTAGTATATTATTGGATGCTTCTTTTTTGTTATACTTCAAGTATACTTATTTTTTCATAGACTTGGTAAATCAAATTTGGAAAACCGATATTGTTGCAATAGATTATCTTTCGTTGTTTGTCAATAACAGTTTTGGGACAAATTTTTCCGTTAATAAAATAATTCTTCCTGTGGGTATATCTTTTTTTACTTTTCAGGCTATCAGTTATTTGGCAGATGTGTATAAGGAAAAAGTAGATTATAAGACCTCATTTTTGGATTTTGCTTTTTATCTTAGTTTTTTCCCACAACTTGTGGCAGGTCCAATAGTAAGAGCAGAGAATTTTTTGCCTCAATTAAAAAAAACGTATTCTATTTCCAAAGAAGATTTCAATATTGCTTTTTTCCTTATACTCAATGGACTGATAAAAAAAATATTTGTTTCCGACTATATTTCCATTAATTTTGTGGACAGAGTTTTTGCCTCTCCGGATACTTTTAGCGGTGTGGAAAATCTTTTTGCTTCATACGGTTATACTTTGCAAATCTATTGTGATTTCAGCGGTTATACCGATATAGCCATAGCGATTTCTCTTTTGTTTGGTTTTCGTCTGCCAAAGAACTTTGATTCACCTTACAAGGCTGTAAATATTACGGAGTTTTGGCATAGGTGGCACATTTCTCTTTCCACTTGGTTAAGGGATTATATTTATATACCGCTTGGAGGCAATCGCAAGGGAAAAATAAGACAGTATATCAACCTCTTAGCAACCATGCTTATAGGTGGTTTTTGGCACGGGGCAAATCTTAAATTTGTTTTTTGGGGATTTTGTCACGGAGTATTGCTTATCATAGACAAATTGCTAAAAGATATTACCAAACAATTGCAAACCAATAAAATATATAGAATTTTTTCTGCAATAGTATGTTTTCATCTCGTTGCTACGCTTTGGATATTTTTCCGTGCCGATAGTTTTGAAAATGCTTATATGGTTTTGCAAAAAATTTTCTCACTCAATCTCAATGCATTTTTACCTGTAATAACAGCCTATTGGAAGCCTTTGAGTATAATAGTTGTTGCTCTTGTTATACATATTTTACCTTTGAGAACAAAGGAATATATAAGAAACACTTTTTATCGTTTGCCTCTGATATTGAAAATAATCTGTGCTTTGATAGTGGTATTTGTGCTTTCACAAGTAAAAAGTTCAAGCATACAGCCGTTTATATATTTCCAATTCTGATTATAGAAAGGGTAAGGTCTTTTTTACGAGTCAATATTAGGTTATAAATAGGTTGTATAAGTAAAAAAACGGATGTTAAGTATATTGCAATTTGTATGGAGTTTGATGTTTTCTAATGAAAATTAAAAAAGTTTTCCATAGATATGATTAAGTTTCAAAATATTTTCTATTTTTGCAGATTATAATTAACGTAGATTATTCACAATAAAATTATATGATATGAAAAGAGTTTTTGGTGGAATTTTAATGGTTTGTTTGGTTTTGCTTATGATTTCTTGTGGTTCATTGGGCAAAATGCAGAAAAATCATCCGACAGTTCGTTATCAACATTCTCCTAATCCTATGGAGACAACGGGAAACAAAGTTATTATTACAATAAATGGTAACGTTCCAAAAAATTACTTTCAAAAAGATGCTGTGGTTTATCTTCAACCTGTGCTTACTTGGGAAACAGGTGAGGTGATTTTGTCGCCTATGAACCTTAAAGGTGAAAAAGTTGACGGCAATGGTAAAACCATAGAAAAGAAATCGGGCGGAAGATTTATGTATAGAGATACAGTAGCCTATAGAAAAGGTATGGAAAGTGCTGTTTTGACACTTAACCCTATAGCCTACAAGTCCAAGGCTGTCAATGAAGCCAATGCTACAAGGAGCGAGGCTTTGGAAAATGAGGGAGCCATAGAACTTGGAAACGTAAAAATAGCACAGGGTATCAATTCCACCTCCAACCGTGTAGATATAAAGGGAGATATGACGCTTACCGCTCCGGATTACGCTGTTTCTACTGATGAACTTATGACAAGTAATATATATTTCACTGTAAATATGTATACTCTTAACTGGGATAATGCTTTGAATAAGAAAATGGAGGCTAAACGTTCTTTGAACTCGATGAAATCCTATATAGTAAACAACCAGGTTCCAAAACAAATATATGTCAATGCTTGGGCTTCTCCTGAGGGTGAGGAATCGTATAATATAGGTTTGTCCAAAAAACGTGCTGAAACTACTCAAAAAGTGGTGGACAATATGCTGACCGAGGCTTTGACAGAAAGAGCAAAGGCAGAAAATATTAAAGCCGGTGATATAAATAAATATGTGGAAGATGCCAAGAAAGATATAGTTATCACCACAAATGCTAAGGGTGAGGACTGGGATAACTTTATAAAACTTGTGGAAGGAAGTTCTTTGAGTGAGAAGAATACTGTTATAAATGTGGTTAAGTCTCAGCCTGACAAAGTACGTAGAGAGCAAGAAATAAGAAATATGTCTGTTGTCTTTCGTCAGATAGAGGAGGATATTTTGCCTACTTTACGTAGAGGTGAGATTGCGTTCTCTTTTTCAGGTGTGCAGAAGACAGACCAAGAACTTGCTAAAATGGCTTTGACCAATCCGGACAACCTTACATATGATGAGTTGATGTATGCGGCTTCTCTTTCTCACAATTATGCAGTAAAGTTGCAAATATATGAAGCGGTAACGGAGCGTTTTCCTTCACAATGGCAAGGCTGGAACAATGCCGGCTCTACAGCGCTTTATTTAAATCAATTAGATGATGCACAAAAATACTTGGAAACGGCTCAAAAACTTTCTGCCGACAATGGAGATATAGAGAATAATTTGGCTTTGCTTTACTTGGCTTTGAATGATGAACAAACAGCAGCACAGTACATAGACAAAGCCATAGAGCATGGCAATGAGCAAGCCTCAGCCAATGCGGCAATAGTGGCAATACAGAAAGGTGAATATGAAAAAGCGGCGGATTTGTTACAAGACAGACGTTGCACTTATAACCTTGCTCTTGTGCAGTTGTTGAGCGGTAACACCGGCAATGCTATCAGAACATTGGATTGTTGTATGGACCAAACTTCAGAGGTTTATTATTTGAGAGCGGTTTGCTATGCCCGTTTGGATGATGTACCTGCTTTGGTAAAAAATTTGAAAACGGCCTGTGAAATGGAACCTGCTTATAAGTATCAAGCAAAAAATGATGTGGAATTTAGACGTTATCAGTCGCAAATAGAATTTCAAAATATCATAAACAACTAATCCTTGTAAAGAGTAAAAGAAATATGCGTTGGTCGTTTTGACTGACGCATATTTTTATTGATGTATTGTAAAGGGAGAAAAAAGTTTTTGTAACTTTTTTACTTTCAATACAAAAAAAGTTATTACTTTTGCAACTTATTTGTTTTAAACTAAAATTATTATAATATTAATTAAATAGAAATAACATTTATGGCGGAACAAAACAAGGTAAAAGCATGGTTGTCTCAACTCAATGATTCAAAAGAAAAATTTGGTTCAAAAGAATGGTTTAAGGCTTATGGCTTGGTGGTATTAGGAACGTTAATTTTTGTGATAGCAGACACAATGTTCAACAATCCTTATCACTTGGCACCCGGTGGAACTTATGGATTGAAAAACGTATTGAACACTCTTTTCCCATGGGAACTTTCTTATTATTTGATATGTTTGGATTTACCTTTAATGATAATAGGTCTTATTATCTTAGGTCCTCGCTTTGGCATAAAGACTTTATTATCGGTTGTTTTAGGATATTTATTTGTATGGCTTATAGAAAACACTTGGGGATATGCTCCTATAATTCATGTGGGTGATTGGGCTAATGCACCTATAGCAGGAGGCATAGAGGTTGCGAAATCGCCACGATGGGATTGGGTTACTTTCTTGCCTGACCACATGGGGCAGTACTTTGTTCCCGATTATGTACTTAATACAATTGTTTCAGGTTTGCTTTATGGTGTTGGTATCGGATTGATATTCAAGGCTGGAGCAACATCTGGCGGAAGTGATATCATATCTATGATTATCAACAAATATACCCATCTTTCGTTGGGAACTTTGGTTATAATCATAGATTCTTGTATTGCTTTAACCTCTCTTTTCATAGGAGGAGATATACGTTTGCCTTTGTATAGTGTGTTGCTTATCTATATAGAAGGAAAGGTAATAGATATGATAGTACCTCCAACCCCAAAGAAGAAAAAAGAGATTTCTCAAGCAGTTTAGTTTTGTTATATCATTGAAATTTTGATTGTTATGAAAAAGAAATTTTGTCAAAGTTGCGGTATGCCAATGGAAAAAGACCCTCAGTGCGGAGGAACGGATGCAAATGGCAACAAAAGTGAAAAGTATTGCAGTTATTGCTATCAAAATGGTGAATTTACTTTTAAGGGGACGGTAACGGAATTTCAGGATTTTGTAAAAAACAAACTGATAGATGCCGGGCAGAATAAATTTATGGCATGGCTGTTTTCTCGAGGTATGAAGCGGTTGGAAAGATGGAAAACAAAATAAATATTGTAAATAAGGTCTATACAAGAGTTATAGACCTTATTTCTTATTGTATGAATAATAAAAAGAGACAAGTTTTCGTTGGAAAAGATAATAATTCTATTTGTTTTATTTATGAAAAATATATTTTTATGCGTCCTGCTTTGTTGTTTCTTTTCTCTTAAGGCAGAAAATGTCAGGGTAAGAATTTATACGGATAACACTATTAAAGAGTTAACGTTGGCTGTTTCTTTTGGCAATTATATCATAGAAGGCCAACAAATAAAGAAAAACACCAAAGTAAGATTATCTTTGCAAAACAGCAAAGTGGCTTTGTATCTTAATGACAGTTTATTTTCAATTAAGGATACGGTAAAACTTGTTTCCACCGACGCCAAATGTTTTTTTCAAATAACACCTGCAGGACTTAAACCAAGACGCTATGACAATAACTTGGAAGTAACCGTTACGAAAGACGCTAAGTCATTGCTACTTATTAACAATGTGGAAATAGAAAACTATATTGCCGGAGTGGTACAAAGTGAGGCCGGAGGAGCAAGCGACAATGTGGAATTTTTTAAAGTACAGGCCATTTGTTGCAGAACATATATGCAAAGAAATATCAATAAACATCAGAAAGACGGTTATAATCTTTGCGACCAGGTCAATTGTCAAGTCTATTTTTCGAGAGCAAATAAGGAACAGGTTATAGAAGGTAGTCATAAGACTATTGGTGAAATTATAGTTGACGAAAACAATAAACCGATAGAAACACTTTTTCATTCCAATTCCGGGGGTCAAACTACTAATGCACAAGATGTTTGGGGTAAGGAGGTTAGTTATCTGAAAAGTGTGACAGATTCTTTTTCCATAGGTCAGCCCAACTATACGTGGGAAAAAGAAATAAGTGAAAAAGAGTGGCTTAACTACTTTAAAAACAAGGGTATCAATACGAAAGATTACAATAATAAGGTAGAACTTCTCAATTTTTCACAACAAGAAGGCAGAAAAGGCAAAATATTTGGCATAAGTCTTGTCCAAATTAGAAAGGATTTTAAACTCAAAAGTACTTTTTTCTCTGTTCAACCATGGGGAAGTAATGTAAAACTCAAAGGCAAAGGCTATGGACACGGTGTGGGTCTTTCCCAAGAGGGTGCCGCTAAAATGTGCGAAGAAGGTTATGAATATTGGCAAGTAATAGAACACTATTATTCCGGAGTAAAAATAAAGAACGAATAGGTAACTTTTTTTATTAAACTACGTATATCTTAACAAGATATTGTTGATAAATAGATAAAGGAAAATAAAAAAGTATAACAAAATAATGTTTTACATAGGCAATATTTGAAATAATTTTTATAATTTTGCCTTTTGCTAAGAGAGTAGGAGTAATTGAAATCAATTTAAGGATTATAATAACAAAATAAAACAATAACTAAAAAAATCTAATTTTATCATGGGAATAGATACTTTAGTAAGAAGTAAAGCGTATAAACAAATTACTGCAAAACTTTATGGTGTGGGTGCCTCTATAGTTATCATAGGTGCCTTATTCAAAATTAATCACTGGCCGTTTGCAACCGAATTACTTATTGTCGGTATGCTTACCGAGGCTGTGATATTCTTTTTCTCAGCCTTTGAGCCTCTGCATGTTACTTATGATTGGTCTTTGGTTTTCCCTGAGTTGGCCGGTATGGAAGGTTTGACTCCTCAAGAAGAGGACGAGAAAAAACGTCTTATACACGAGCAACAAAAAGAAAATCCTTCAGCCTTTGGCGGTATAAAAGGAGAAGGTGGCATAAATATTATAGGCGGAGCCTCCGGAGATATAGTTCTTGGTGGAGGAAGCGGAGCGTCTGCTACTCAAGAATTGGATAAAATGTTGGAAGATGCCAAAATAGGACCTGAACTTATAGAGAGCCTTGGTAAAGGATTGCAAAAGTTGTCTGATACGGCGGAGGGTCTTTCCTCAGTTGCCAATGCGGCAGAAACTTCAGAGAAATTTATCAAAAACGTATCCGAAGCCTCCAATAGTGTTGTGGATTTGACCAACGCTTACAAAAAGACTTCTGATTATCTTAACAAAGACCTTTTGGCTTCGGGTGAATATCTTGCTTCGGTACAAGAGGCTACAAGTGCCGTATCCACTCTTGCCAACATATACAAAGAAACGGCAAATACGCTTTCTGTGGGAGATGCTTCTTATATAGACGGTTTGAAAACCATGGCTACAAGTCTTGCCTCTATAAATGCTCTTTATCAAATGCAGATAGAAAACTCCTCTGCTCAATTGGAGGCAACCAAGAATGTACAAGAAAGAATAGATAACCTTGTTGTCAACTTTGCAGATACGGCGGAAAACGTATTGAAATACAAAGAGCAAGTAAACGCTTTGTCAAAGAAAGTCGGCTCGTTGAACGACATATATGGAAATATGCTTGCCGCTATGCAGGTCAAAGGTTAGTAATATTGTTTAATAAAATAGAATATTTATAAAAATAAATAAATTATGGCTGCTACAAATTGTCCCGAAACCCCGCGACAGAGAATGATTACGATGATGTATTTGGTGTACACTGCTATGTTGGCACTGAATGTATCGGCGGAGATTTTGCAGTCATTCATTACGGTAGGCGATAGTTTGGAGGTAACAAACAATTTGCTTCTTTCCAAAACTGAGAGTGCTTATCAAATGTTTGAGAATGCATATAATAATAACGAGGGGAAAGTAGGACCGAGTTGGGAAAAGGCTAAACAAGTAAGAAAAGCCACAAAGGAGATATTGGATTATTTGGATGAGGTGAAGTATGGTGTGATTTCTCATACTGACGGCAAGCCTATTGCGGAGGTTAAAAAACTCGTTAAAGAACAAGGTTTTAATGCAATAGAGAAAAAGGATAACTATGATGCCCCTACATATTACTTTTGTGCCGGTACAGATGATGGTAGTGCAGGTAAGGCGCTTGAAATGAAAAAGAAAATAGATGCCTACCAAGCGAAAATGCTTGATTTGTGTGCTGATAGATTTAAGGCACAGTTAAAAAAAGTACAAATAGATACAAAATCCATGCACAAAAATGCGGCAGGGCAATCGTTGAATTGGCAGATGTATAACTTTTATCATACTGTTCTTGCTGCGGACGTAGTTATTATCAACAAACTAAAATCTGAAATAGAGAATTCGGAATATGACCTTATCAATGCTTTGTATTCTTCCATATCTGCAGATGACTTCAAATTTGATATGGTAAAGGCAAGAGTTATTCCTAAGTCTACCTATGTAATGCAAGGTGATTCCTATGAGGCAGACGTTATAGTTGCTGCTTATGATTCTCGTTCTCAATTGAGAGGAGATGTTAGAGGTCAAAATATAGTAGGTGATTCAGGTACATTGAAACTAAAATTTGGTGCCGGTGCATTGGGACCTCAGAAATATAAAGGTACTGTGTTTGTAAAAAGAGAAACAGGTGAAATGCCATACGAATTTGAGGGAGAATATTTTGTGGCGGCTCCAAGTGTAACCATTTCTGCTACAAAGATGAATGTCTTCTACATTGGTGTGGACAATCCTGTTAGTGTGGGTGCTCCGGGTATCAATTCAAAAGACCTTGTTGTTTCAATTTCCGGTTCCAATGGTGCCACCATAAAGCCTGATAATAATGGTTCATACATAGTCAATGTCAAAACTCAAGGCAAGTGCAATATAAATGTTGCTGCCAAAGTGGGCAATCAAACACGCAACCTTGGTTCTATGGAATATAGAATAAAGCGTATTCCAGATGCTACCGTTAAGATAGGTAATTTCTCAGGTGGCAAGGTTACCAAAGAGTCTTTGTTGGCAAACAGAGGTTTTCGTGTGGATATGACAGGCTTTGATTTTCCTGTAACATATACGGTTACCAACTATAAAATATCCTTCATTACAGGAGGCGAGGGAAGTATTCCTATTCAAGGAAGAGGCAATTCTTTCACTCCGGAGATTACCAATCAGATACAAAAATTGAGAAGAGGAAACAGAATAGTTGTAGAGGAACTTAGAGTAAAAGGGCCTGATGGAGAGAGAGCGCCAAGCAATCAAACTATGGTATTTACCATACAATAAAGTATATTTGATAACAACTTAAATATTTAATATTATGAAAAAGATTTTTCTTGTAATGTTGAGTGTATTGTTCCTTATAAGTGGAAATACGTTTGCTCAAATAGTAGATGAGAGTGAATCTAATGAGGAATTAGACCAATTCTATGAAAGACCTATAAACAATAAAGCAAAAAAGCCTTTTGTTTATCCATACGTAAGAGCGGCTGATGTTGTTTGGGAGCATGCTGTTTGGAGAACTATAGATTTTAGAGAAAAGATGAATCAAGTTTTTTACTATCCTATAGTACCTCAACAAAGCAGGATGAATATGTATACCATGTTAGACCAAGCCATAAGCAATGGAACTATCAAGGTGTACAATGATGACGAATTCAAAGATGAAGTAGAGGATTGGGCAAAGCGTAAAGAACTTATGGGCAACACTACTTATGTGAAAGTTTATAAACAAGATTTGGACGGATTTGAACAAGAGGAAGATTCTTTGGTTACCACTCCTATGGTAGAAGAGGATATTACCACTTTGAGACTGAAAGAACGCTGGTTTATAGACAAGCAAAGAAGTGTAAGAGATGTAAGAATCATAGGTTTTACCCTTGTTTATAATCAACAAAAAGAGAGTGAAGGCGTTGTTTCTTCCAATCCATTGGAAATAGGCTGGGTGCGTTTCAACGACCCTGAGGTAAGAGAACTTTTGGCAAATACAGAGGTTTATAATCCTAAAAATGATGCCGAGAGAAGAAGTTATGACGATATATTCCAAAAACGTATGTTTACCTCTTATGTAACCCGAGAAACTTCAACTTATAACAGAAAAATATCTGATTACTTGTCGGGTATGGATGCTTTGTATGAGTCTGAGAGAGTAGAGGAGTTGTTATTTGATATGGAGCAAGATATGTGGGAATATTAAAAAGAAAATAATTTTGATTAAAAAAAGAGTTGTGTTAAAAAATACACAACTCTTTTTTTGTGCGTTATGCCAAGTGTTCTATATATCTTATACGACAACCTGTAAAAATTGCGAGCATTCTGCTCACAGAAGGTCGTCGAAATTACCTATAGAACAACAGATGCCCGCTAAACGCAAGCCCTTGCTTATTTGTGTTGTTCTATTCAGGTTATGAAATTTTCGACGTTTCACTGTGATTTTGAACAAATAGCAAACGCTATTATTAACTAAAACTCGTTAGGCACTACACCCAACTCTTTTGCAAAGGTATAAACAAAACTTTATTTAACAAAGAGAACATACTCTTTTTTTTGTTTTATAGAGGTTTACTATACCAACCCATAAAAACTTATTACAACCTATAATAAACCTATGCTAACCCATAAGAAAAAGTAACGGCTTTGCCCTTATAAAACACCCAACGGGTGTGGCTTTGCCCCTACGAAAACAGGCTGAGAAAGAGCCGAAAAATATTTTTTTGGGAAATTTAATTGATATACAATTATAAGTCAAAAATGAGGGTACTATGGTTGATTATCAATAAGTTAGGTTTTTTCGAGGGGTCAAAATCGGGCAAAAATGGTCATTTTCAGCGTTTTCGAGAGGTTTTTTGAAGGAAAAATTTTTTCTTTGCCCGTTTTGTGAAAATGAATCGGCGATTCATTTCGACGA
>CAZITO010000024.1:0-24399 GCA_964542225.1 uncultured Bacteroidaceae bacterium
GAAAAAATTTTTTCCTCAAAAAACCGCTCGAAACCGCTGAAAATGACCATTTTTGCCCGATTTTGACCCTTTGAAAAAGGTTAATTCATTGATAATCAATAGTAGCACCCTTATTTTTTACTTTTTAGTGTATATCAATTAAATTTCAGGCTCAGCCTGTTTTTATGGGGCAAAGCCACATCCCTTGGGTGTTTTATAAGGGCAAATCAGACTCATTTGTGCAGAGACTGACAATTTATTTTTTTTGTATTATCTAAAATATTGATTTTTATATTACAAAATTGTTATAAACAATTGTTGTTAAAAAGTAAATAAAAAAAAACGACCGTTCTTATTTTTTTTGATATATTTTTGTAATCCCGAAAGGGGTATAGACGAGTTTCAATTTATAATACACAATAATAAAGATAAAAGAACATGGGTACGATATACATAAAGAAAAGAGACGGAAAAAGTGAAGTGTTTTCTTTGGAGAAGATAAAGAATGCCATAAAGAAAGCCTTTCTTTCGGTAGGTAGTTTTGCCACAGAGGCAGACCTTACGGATATACTTTCAAGGGTAACCATTAAAGATGGTATGTCTGTGGAGGAAGTGCAGAATCAGGTAGAAATTGCACTTATGGCAGAAAGATATTTTACCGTTGCAAAATCTTATATGTTATATCGTCAGCGTCATTTGGAGGACAGAGAGGTTAAAAACAAGTTGGAGTTTTTGATGAATTATTGTGAGGCGGAAAACGCAGCAACAGGCTCCAAATTTGATGCCAATGCCAATGTAGAGTCAAAGAATATAGCAACCCTTATAGGTGAATTGCCAAAGCAAAATTTCATACGTCTTAACCGAAGAATGCTTACAGACAAATTAAAAGAAATGTACGGCAAGGATTTTTCCGACAGATATTTGTATCTTTTGGAACACCATTTCATATATAAGAATGACGAAACTTCTTTGGCAAATTATTGTGCAAGTATAACCATGTACCCTTGGCTCTTGAATGGAACTCAAAGTATAGGAGGCAATAGTAAGGCTCCTACCAATTTAAAATCTTTTTGCGGAGGTTTTATAAATATGGTATTTATGGTTAGCAGTATGCTTTCGGGTGCCTGTGCTACGCCGGAGTTCCTTATGTATATGAATTATTTTATAGAAAAAGAATATGGCGAGGACTACTATCTGAATCCTTCAAAGGTAGTGGACTTGTCCAAAAAACAAAGGACTTTGGACAAAGTTATTTGTGATTGCTTTGAGCAAATAGTTTACAGTATCAATCAACCTACGGGAGCAAGAAATTTCCAAGCGGTATTTTGGAACGTGGCTTATTATGATAGATATTATTTTGAAAGTTTGTTTGGCGAATTTTTCTTCCCGGATGGAAGCAAGCCTCATTGGGAATCTTTGTCTTGGTTGCAAAAACGCTTTATGAAATGGTTTAACAAAGAAAGAACCAAGACCGTGCTTACTTTCCCGGTGGAGACCATGGCACTTTTGACAAAGGATGGAGATGTTTTGGATGAGGAATATGGAGACTTTACTGCTGAGATGTATGCAGAGGGACATTCTTTCTTTACTTATATTTCGGACAATGCGGATTCTTTGTCTTCTTGTTGTCGTTTGAGAAATGAGATACAGGATAACGGATTTTCTTATACATTGGGAGCAGGTGGAGTCTCTACGGGTAGTAAATCGGTATTGACCATTAATCTTAACCGTTGCATACAACATGCAGTAAAAGAAAACATACCTTATTTGCAATACTTGGACGGAATAGTGGACTTGATGCATAAAGTACAAATAGGTTATAACGAAAATCTGAGAATGTTTAACGAAAAAGGAATGTTGCCTTTGTTTACCGCTGGTTACATTAATATAGCAAGACAATACTTGACCATAGGAGTAAATGGTTTGGTGGAGGCAGCCCAATTCCTTGGTATAGAAATAAACGACAACCCTGACTATGAAAAATTTGTTGCCGATGTGTTGGGTATAGTGGAAAAACACAACAAACAATATCGTAGCAAGGATTTGATGTTTAATTGTGAAATGATACCTGCTGAAAATGTGGGAGTAAAACACGCAAAGTGGGATAAAGAAGATGGTTATCAAACATTTAGAGATTGTTATAATTCATATTTTTACATAGTTGAGGATAATTCTTTGAATGTTTTGGATAAAATGCGTTTGCATGGCAAGCGCTATATAGAACACTTGACAGGAGGTTCTGCTCTCCATATGAATATGGAAGACCATTTGTCTCAAGCGCAATATCGCCAATTGTTGAGGGTTGCGGCAAAAGAAGGGTGCAATTACTTTACATTCAATGTTCCAAATACAATATGCAATGATTGCGGGCATATAGACAAGAGATATTTACACGAATGCCCTCATTGTCATTCCACAAATGTAGATTATTTGACAAGAATTATAGGTTATATGAAACGTGTAAGCAATTTCTCTATTGCTCGTCAAAAGGAAGCCGCCAAACGTTTTTATATCAATGCAACGCAGAGTAAGTTTGACCAACCATTGCCAACGCGTCATTTGGAACAAGAGGAGCAAACACCCTTAGTTCAAAAAGAACAAGAAGTTTTGGTTTAACAAGCCCAATTATTTGGAAAGGATGCTTTGCTTGATAGTTATATAATGTTAAGATTCTATAATTATGATATAGTTTTTGCAGAGATACCTGATGAGGTATCTCTTGCAATAAATATAACAAATTGTCCCAATAGGTGCAAAAATTGTCATTCTCTTTGGCTGTGGGAAGATAAAGGGGAGGAATTGAATGAGGAAAGTTTATGTGCAATAGTTGGTGAATATTTTGATGGTATTACTTGTGTTGCTTTTATGGGAGGAGACAATGAGGTGAAATCGGTAAATGATTTGGCTGAATTTGTCAAAGAAAAATTTCAAAAAAAAACAGCCTGGTACTCAGGCAAAGATGAATTGAGCAATGATATAGATACAAAAAACTTTGATTATATAAAAATAGGCTCTTACAATCAAGAGTTTGGAGGACTGAAAGAAAAGACAACCAACCAACATCTTTATAAACTAAAGGAGGGTAAGATTGTGGAGGATATAACTTACAGATTTTGGAAAAAATAAATTTCAGACGTTTAAGGATATTTGTGTTTTTTGATTCTGTATTTGTTGTAATAAGTCGGTTTTTATACACTGAATAATTTTTATATCTTTGCAACGTAGAAATTGTGAGATAAATGAAGAAGTTTTTCCTTGTTAATCTGATATTCTTATTGACGCTCAATATAACCATAAAATCTTTTTGGATTTTGGGTATAGATAGGAGTGTGCAGAATGCTTTGCCGAGCGGGGACTATGGAATCTATTTTACCTTGCTTAATTTTACATTTCTTTTCAATATAATATTGGACTGCGGTATTACAAATTTTAATAACAAAACCATTGCTCAAAATACTTTCTTGTTAAAAAAATATTTTGCGAGAATTTTGTCGTTAAAACTTGTTTTGTCCGTGATTTATATGTGTTTGGTTTTTCTTGTTGCGTTGTTTAGCGGTTATGATAAGAGGTTGTTCAATTTGTTGTTTTGGTTGGCTATTTTGCAAGTACTCACTTATTTATTGACTTATTTAAGAAGTAATATCTCTGCGCTGTTGATGTTTAAGACAGATTCAATACTATCTGTTTTAGACAAAACTCTCACCATAATATTTTGTTCCATACTACTTTGGACAGATTTTCTCAAAACCGATTTTAAGGTGGAATACTTTGTTTATGCCCAAGTGTTGAGTATGTTTTTGTCCGCTTTGACGGCTCTTATAATAGTTTTGAGCAAGACGGGGTTTATACGTTTGGTGTGGAGTAAAAGTTTTAATTTTGCTATTCTCAAATATGGGCTTCCCTTTGCAATACTCAGTCTTTTAATGGCTTTTTACAACAAAATAGACAGCGTTCTTTTGGAAAGGTTGCTTGGCGATAAAGGTATTGCCTCGGGTATTTATGCCGCAGGATTTAGGTTGGTTGATTCTGCCAATATGGTTTCTTATCTGTTCTCGGTTATTTTGTTGCCATTGTTTGCCAAACTCATAAAGGATAGGGCGGATGTAAAGGAAATTTTAAAAATCTCCTCACATCTGTTGTTGCTTGTCAGTGTATGCTTTGCCATTGTTTCATTTTTGTATTCGGAGGAATTAATGTCTTTGTTGTACAATAAAAACATAACTCAAAGCGCCGCTGTTTATAGAATATTGTGTTTTTGTTTTATACCCATTTCCGCCACATATATTTTCGGCACATTGCTCACAGCCAACGGCTCTTTGAAATACCTGAATATTGTGGCTACCTTTGGTATGATTATAAACATAGGACTCAATTTGGTTCTTATTCCGCAATACAAAGAAGAAGGTGCGGCCATAACCTCTTTAACTGCTCAGAGCATTACGGCGGTTTTACAAATTATTTTGGCTATGAAAATTTTTCATATCAAATTTAATCTACGTTACTCTCTTCAACTTTTGTTGTTTGTTGTCGGTTTGGCAATTGCCTGTTTGCTTATACATCAAGTTAATATTGGTTGGATAAGCAGGGTGTTGATGAGTGTAGTTGCAGGAGTGGTTTTGTCTTTTCTGTTTGGAATTTTTAGTCCCAAAGAATTATCATCTTTTTTTATTCAGAGTATCAAAGAAAGAAAATAAAGGAAATAAAAAATATATTTATCCTTTCTTCGTTTAGATAGGAAAATAAAAAAAACAGAGTAGTGAGAATAGGGGTCAATACACGTTTGCTTTTGGAAGGGAAGTTGGAAGGTATAGGTTACTTTACCTTTCAGATACTCAAAAGAATAACTCTTTGGCATAAGGATGTTGATTTTTATTTTTTCTTTGATAGGTCTTACAATGAAGAGTTTATTTTTTCAGAAAATGTAAAGCCCGTGGTTATACCTTTGCCAACAAGACACCCTGTTCTTTGGAAAATATATTTTGATTGGCTGTTACCATTGTATTGTAAAAAATACAAAATAGACTTGTTTTTTTCGCCCGAAAATTATACTCCTAAAATCTCTACTATTCCTACAATTTGCACTGTACATGACCTTAATTTTATGCACGATAATTCTTTTATCGGCAATGTTTGGCAACAAAGATATTATTTAAAACATTTTCCAAAAAACGCATATAATTCCACAGCGATAGCAACGGTTTCCAATTATAGCAAGCAGGATATAATAAAAACTTTGGGTATAGAGGCTGAAAAAATCTCTGTTGTCTATTCCTCTGCCAACAACACTATGGAAATGTGTACAAATTCGGATATAGATGAGGTTAAAAGAAAATATACGCAGGGCGAGGAGTATTTTTATTTTGTGGGAGCCATTTCCAAAAGGAAAAATCTTACGGGTATTTTTCACGCTTTTGATATATTCAAGGAAAGAAATCCAACTAACAAGACCAAACTCATAATTATAGGCAATAGAAAATGGTGGAAGGGCGAAATAGAGCAGACTTATATGTCTATGAAATATAAAAATGATGTTGTTTTTACGGGAAGATTAACTTGCAAAGAAATTGCCGCCATATCACAAGGAGCAATAGGGCTGGTGTTTCCTTCTTTTTTTGAGGGATTTGGAGTACCTGTAATAGAGGCTTTTTTGAATGGTACTGCCGTTATTACTTCCAATACGACATCTTTGCCCGAAATTGCTTTGGATGCCGCTATTTTAACAGACCCTTACAACGATGAGGATATAGCACGAGCACTTACGACTTTATATGAGAATAGGGAATTGCGTCAACAACTCATAGAAAAAGGCAAACAGAGAGCCAAGTTTTTTACATGGGACAAAACAGCACAACTTACATGGAACATAATAGAAAAATGCAGACGATAACAGAGGAACTTTTACAAAAGGTTTTGGAAATTTTTTACTCTTCATTTGATATAACGACAGATTCAAGAAAAGTAAAACAAGGGAGTATTTTTGTTGCCCTAAGGGGAGAAAATTTCAATGGCAATACTTTTGCTTACAATGCTTTGCAACAAGGAGCCTCTTTGGTAATAATAGACGATGAAAATTATTTTATAGACCAAAGGACTATATTGGTGGAAGACAGTCTTGTTTTTTTACAAAAGTTTGCCAATTATTATAGAAAAACTTTTTCCATTCCTTTTCTTGCCATAAGCGGTACCAATGGTAAAACAACAACCAAAGAATTAATTCATACCGTATTACAACAAAAATACAGGGTTTATGCCACACAAGGCAATTTAAATAATCAGATAGGAGTGCCGTTGACTTTATTGAGCATAAAAAAGGATTGTCAGATTGCGGTTATTGAAATGGGAGCCTCTCATGTGGGTGATATAGAGGAATTGTGTCAAATAACCGAGCCTACTTGTTGCTTGCTTACCAATGTTGGTACGGCACACATAGAGGGTTTTGGTTCAATGGAAGGTGTTTTGCAAGCAAAAACCGAATTGTACAAATATGTAGACAAGAAACAAGGTAAAATATTTGTCAATAATGATGACGAAAATCTGAAAAAACAACTCCTTTCCAACAAAACAACTTATTCCTTAAAAGATATTTCGGCGGATGTATTTGCCACTTCCATCAAAGAAGACACAGGTTTTGCTTGTATAAAATACAAAGAGTTAGAAATCAATTCTCATTTGGTCGGAGTGTATAATGCTTATAATATTTTGTCGGCTTTGGCTGTGGGATTGTTTTTTGAAGTGCCTGTTTCTCAAATAAAAAACGCCATAGAAAACTATATACCTCAAAACAATCGCTCTCAAATACAAAAAACCTCAAAAAATATTCTTGTTTTGGATTGTTACAATGCCAACCCATCTTCTTGTGTGTCTGTTTTGACAACATTTGACAAAATGAAGGCTAAGGACAAAAGAGCGTATTTTGGTGCTATGAAAGAGTTGGGGAAAGCGAGTAGGGAAGAGCATTTGAAAATAATCAAAATACTGCTTTCTATGAATTTGCAAGAAATCGTACTTGTTGGCAAAGAATACAAAGAGGTTGTACCTTCAAATCAAAGGGTGAAATATTTTGATTCTTCTTTGGAAGCAAAAGAATATCTTCAAAAAGAAAATGTAAGCGATTCTTTGATTTTGATAAAAGGTTCAAGGAGTACTAAAATGGAGATTTTGACAGATGTTTTATAAAGTTTTGGGTATGATGTCCGGAACGTCGTTGGATGGGTTGGATTTGGCTTATTGTGAATTTGAAGTCAATGAACAGGAATGGAAATATTCCATACCCAAGGCTACGACAATACCATACAACAACGAATTGAGAGAAAAAATCATTGCTTGCGAAAACGCATCGGCTGAGTATTTGTCTTATATGGATTTTTATTTGGGGAGATATTTTGGAAAAGAGGCGTATGATTTTTTACAAAAAGAAAATTTACAGGTGGATTTTGTTGCTTCGCACGGACAGACAATTTTTCATCAACCAAATAACGGCTATACTACTCAAATAGGAAATATCAATAGTTTGTGCGCCAATGTAAAAACAACTGTTGTAGGAGATTTTAGGGCGTTGGATGTGGCTTTGCATGGACAGGGAGCACCTTTGGTACCCATAGGAGATAGGATTTTGTTCAAGGAATATGATTCTTGTCTTAATATCGGAGGCTTTTCCAATATATCTTTTGACTATGAGGGCAAACGCATTGCCTATGATATTTGTCCTGTGAATATGGTACTCAATTATTTAGCCAATCAAGTTGGAATGCTTTTTGATAACAAAGGTTGTTTGGCAAGTAGAGGAAAAGTGGATATGAGTTTATTGGATACTTTGAATTCTATACCTTATTACAAAAATAAAGAACAAAAATCTTTGGGCAAAGAGTGGGTAAGAAAAAATATTTTTCCACTTTTGGAATATACCCATTTGAGTATTGAGGACTTGTTGGCTACTTATACGGAACATATTTCCACTCAAATAGCAAAGCATATAAAAGGCAAGTGTTTGATAAGCGGGGGAGGAGCGTACAATGATTTTCTTATAAAAAAAATACAGGAAAAGACAAATAATGAAATATGCTTACCCGATAAAACAACCATAGACTTTAAGGAAGCCTTGATTTTTGCTTTGCTTGGAGTTAAAAGAATGAGAAAGGAAATCAATTGCTTGGCCTCTGTTACAGGTGCCATACAAGACTCCTGTGCGGGAAACATAGTTTATTGGAATGAATAACAAGTAATAAAGTAAAAGAGATATGAAAAAAATAGTTGTATTACTGATGATTGTTTCTATGGGAATATCATCCTTTGCACAAAAGCAAAAAACAATAAAAAAAGACAATCTTGACAAGGAAGACTTTGAATTTCAACAAGAACGTCCTTTTAGACAAAATTTAATGCTTACTCCTGAGGAAATGATAAAGGTACATAAGCAGGAATTGAAAAGAAAATATAATATGATAGAAAGAGGTTTAAAGTTGGAAAAGGAGACTATGGAGAAGTTTTGGATGTATTATCTTGAGTATGAGGAACAAAAATTTAAAATCAATTTGCAACAAACAACCTTTGTCAACGATTTATTGAAAAAATATATAGAAGCAGACAAAGAGGGAGAAAAGTTTGATTTTATGATGTTAAAAGATGAAGACGCTTCAATATTGCTTAAACAACAAACGGAAACGGAACGTCAGATTTTTGGATTGACCCAAAAATATATGGATGTTTTTAGAGAACTATTGTCGCCCCAACAATTGTTAAAACTCAAAGAATTAGAGCAAGATAACAAATCAAATATGGCGAGATATAGAATGAAAAATGATTTTGAATTTGTCCCAAGTATAGAAAATCAGAAAAGGTAAATTTTTAATATAACGATTTGACTCTTACGACTATAATAATATTAGTAGTTTCCGGTATACTGGTAGGATTTATAAATACCCTGTCAGCAGGTGGTACCATAGTCAGCATAGCCTTATACTTGGCAATGGGATTGCCTGCACAGGGAGCCAATGCTGTAAATAGGGTAGGGGTGTTGTTGCAGGATGCTTTTGGCTCTGCTCTATTTTTGAAGCAAGGTTTGTTTAAGGTTAGAGAAATACTCCCGTATGCTTTTCCTGTAATGTTGGGAGCATTGTTTGGCTCGTTGGTTGCCATAACCATAAGTGAAAAAGTTTTTTCCGTTTGTTTGGGAATTATTCTTTTGGTTATGATAGTATTCCTCTTTGTGCAGGAAAAACATTCCAAAAAATCAGAGAGAAAACTATCACTGAAAGAGTATCTTATTTACTTTCCTATATTTGTAGGTATAGGTTTTTATGGTGGTTTTGTACAAACGGGTACAGGTTTTTTGATTATAGCGGCTTTGAGTATGATATTGGGCTATGATATGATAAAAACTGCCGCTGTAAAACTTTTTATAATGTTTCTTTATACCCTTGTAGCCATTACAATTTTCTTTGTCAAGGGCTCTGTTGAAATGGATTATTGGATGTATGGTTTGATACATTCCATAGGTATGATAATAGGCACTTGGATAGCCGGCAAGTATGCACTCAAAAAAGGCGAAAATTTTATTCGTATAATAATTATTTTGGTGATAATAATTACAGCACTCAATTTATTTGGCATACTTGATTTGCAAAAAATATTTCAACATCTTTTGTAAATCTAAAAATGTCTAATATGTTAGTGTAGCATAACACCATTTGTTTTTATAATGGCATAGCATGTCAATGCAGTATTTTATAGAGGTATGATTATAAAAAAAGAGAAAGCCTTTGTTTTGAGACTTTCTCTTTTCTCTGTGGACCTGCAGGGATTCGAACCCTGGTCCAAACAAGAAACACCCAAGTTTTCTACATGCTTATTTTGTCCTCAATTGTAGGAAAAGAACAAGCGACAAACAACTTTTTTCTTTTCTTAGTCTTTTTATTTTCATCAAAGTTTAAAGACCTCCCTTTGACTAAACCTTTGAAATGATGCACTCTGATAAACAGAAAACGCAAAAGGTTATATGCACTTTCTCAGAGCGTCTTGCTCCAATACCTTGTATCGGATAAAGAGTAACTTACTAAACCTTCGGTTACGCAGCAAGAGCGTAATTATTTTCGCCAATTAATTTTTATGTAACTATTGATTAAAGTTAGTTGTTACCCCTAACTGCATGCTTGCCTGACCATTTACCTTGCTGTCAAAACCAACCCAAGCCCGTAAATTATCAGACTGCAAAATTACTAATTTTTTCCCAAACAAACACAATTTAAACAAAAATTAAATGAATTGATGAATGTAATACGCATTTAATAACGATATCAGAAACTTTGGAGAAGATACAAAAAACGTACCAACATCCCGGAATAACTACTTATGAGTAGGCGTGGGAGAAAAAATGCATATTTTCGGTGTAAGAGTAAAAAGAATCATTGAAAAATAACCCCTCAAGGCAATCCCCCTCTCTTCACACCGAGTTAGGTCATAAATCAGATAAAATAGACAATAGAGCAAATTTTTTATCTCCTATTTTGTTATCTTATTTTGAAAGTAATTATTTTTTTGAAAATTTATATTTTAACTTTTGGTACGTTGCTCCAATCTATTTGTTTGTCAGCGGTGGCTATATCAATGAAATTAAAATCTGTCAGCCATCGCGTTAGTTTCTTTTCTGCGGTCTTTAAGCCTACGTATGATTTGAATTTTCTTGTCAATGGAAGTTCTTGTAATATTGGTTGCCCTGCATCTAAATCTCGCGGGTGAATATAACTCAAAAGATAATCATTTTGCAGTTCTTTTGTCCAGCATTTGATTAACCAATAAGGACACAAACGAAAATAACCGCCACCTGAAAAGATGATATGTTTTTGAAAAATATTTTTTGTGGATATAGGCATTTCTTTAATTTCTATGCCGTTATGTTCTAAGATTGAAGGAACTGCTTTGCCATAATGAGGCAGTCCTCCGTGTGTATGGAGAGCAGGAAAAACTGAATTTTCAATGTTAAGCCTGACAACCATAAGATGTTAATATATTGCCACTAATATAGTTTTTCATATTTTTTAGTTATAAAAGTCCAAGTATATCTTTTTTGTGCAATTCGTTTCATTGCATTACCATTCAACTTATTAGAACTTAAAAGTTTTTTTAATGAACCACTGTCTTTGAAATAATATGCTTTATTTTCAGTTGTCTCTCTATTATAAACAACATCATACGCCAAAATTGGACAGCCAAAAAACATGGCTTCTACTAAAGAAGGATTTGTTCCTCCAGCACTGTGTCCGTGAATGTACATATTGCAGTTATTTCTTAATACAAAGAGCACATCTAAATCGTAGATGGGCTCGTTGAGTATGATGTTTTTATAATTTTTGTATTTCTGTTTTAATTCTTGTCCGTATTTACTCCTATTAAAATTTCCGACGAACATAATCTTTTTATCACATTGGCTAAATGCTTGAAGAACAATATGGCAATTATTTTCAGGTTCTATTCTACAAACGGCAAAAGCATAGTCTTGTTTTTCTAATGAGTATTTATTTAAAACACTTAAAATAAACTCCTCAGAAACCTTTCTTATCGCTTGGTCACCACCATAGGCAATCAGTTCAGATGATTTATTATATTGCTTCATTACATAATCTTGTATGCCTTTATTATCAGAAATAATTATATCGCCATACTTGACAGATAATATTTCGGAGTATAGCAATATTTTCTTAGCAAAATAATTCCACTTATAGCGTTTGTGTTCAAGTCCATCAATGTTTATAACTACTTTGCTCTTACTGAATAATTTTAATATAGGCAAAAACAAACATCCCGGTGTACCTAAAACAAGAATTGTATCGAACCCTTTTATGGAGCGAATAAAACAAACTACATCATATATAATAGCCTGTTTCCCATGCGAACTAAGATTAACATATCTAAGTTTTGCTCCCTTATATTCTTTTAAACTTTGCTTTTGGTCTCTACTACTACAGTAAATTGTATATTGAACGTCTTTTAACGAACAAAAAATCAAGAGGTTTTCAACTAAAGTTTCAAATCCTCCATAATGAGCCGGTACCCCCTGTGTACCAACTATGGCTACTCTTTTCATTTATTTAAAATAATTTACGATTATAATTTACATCAATAGTTATAGCGACAAATAATAATAGAGAAAGTACGTTGTATTTATAAGAACCTGCATTTGTAAATTCACAAATAGACATGCCTATATTAAATACAGTTAAGGTTAAAATATTTTTATTCTTTGCCTTAAAGAAATATTTATACGCTCTAATATACAAGAAATAAATCCTCCAAAAGCGAATATTCCCAACAGATAAAAAATGACAGATAGCCTTATGTTAAACAATTATTACATATTCAGAAAAGCTGTCATTATATTTTTTGATATTAAATGCATTCCAAACTATTCAGAATAAAGGATTTGTCTCTATTATATGTAACGATGTTTCCCATAAATTCAAACTTATTGTATCAATATTGTCAAATATGAAAACATCCTTCTATTGTTGCAAAAACACATCCAATAAATGTTAGAAAAAGACAGTAACATTAGCAGTTATGTATTAACCTTAGGAAATTTCATAAATTGATTTTCAAAGTAGTTAAAAATTGTTGAGGAAAATTATTATCCATTATTTTTATATGAATTTTATTACCAAAAATTAGATTCATATTTATAATTGCACTTGTAAATTGCTGACACAAAACTGTTTCAAAGCTTATGGAAGAATACAAAGATTCTATTGGAATATTTTTTTTTAGTACAATTATTTTTGAAAAACCATTATCTTTCAAATCATTATATAGCATTTCTATTTTAATGGTAGAAAATTCATAATGTGGTTTTATATAGATTATTTGATTCTCATTTTGTTCTTTTTTATATAAACAAGCAATAGAGACTAATTTTTTTAAGTTTTGATTTGTTATATCATTTGATGTAAGGAGTAAGATATTATCAGATTGCTTTGTTGCTTGTATGTCAAAATGTATTAGTTTCACCTCTTTATATTTTTCTAAATTTATATTCTTAGGAGCATAACAAATCTTTACTCTGTTTACAAACTCTGGAGGAAATAGTTGTCTGTAATATCTATATCTATGGTTTAATAGTATGCCTAATATTTTTCTTTTTAAAATAGTCATTTTTTTTAGATTTACAATAGGGTCATAATAGAGTGCTGTACCTTCATAATATACGTTAATTTCTATATTTTTTCGTAGAGAAATTGAAAATAGTAATTCTGAAAAAAAATTATTTAAATGTGGTATGAAGAAAGATGTTTTTGTTTTACCTATATTTGTGAGTATTTTTTTACATAATAATGCTTTGCCAAAACTTGACATATTTATAATTTTAATATTTAAATCATCTTCTATCTCTTTATCTCTAACTGTTGAAATTATGTAATTGTCAAATTGCATTGCATCGTTAAAATACTCTGTAATAATCATATTAATTACTAGTATTTGAAATGGAGTGTTTGCAACAAACCAATTCACTATTTTTCCTTTCATGTTTTTATTTTTCTTAAATTCACTATTTTATAAGAAAACTACCAATTAAATTTTATCACTAATATGAATGAGCAGGTAATCATAATAAACAAGGTATATAATTAAATCTAAATTGCAAATAATTTTTTTTACTTCATACAATGTAAACAAACTCAACTTTTTTACAATAAACTTATAATAAGTTGCATACCTGGTTACAAGGTAGAAAATAACCTTGTTATTTGTTGTTTTGTAAGAAACATGAGAAAATGTTAAAAATACAAATGATTTTGTATTCTTAGTTAGGTGTTTTCAAAAAAGCGTATTACTTCATTTATGAAATTTATGGGAGAATAATCGTTTTGATAGTGATAATTCACTTGTTCTCTTTTTTTGACCCAATCAAAGTCAATATCTTCCGCTGTATTTATTATTAAAATCCAATTTGAGTTGTAGTATTTATTGTCTTTAACGGATTGATTGTTGGTGATAAGTTTCTTGTTATAATATAAAGCTTCTATAAGTCTCCAAGAGACACCACTTTGACCAGGTTGCACAATATCAAGCAAGACATTGGATTGTTGCACTTCTTTTAACATAGATTCATAAGGCAACGTTTCCCTTTTTAAATTTTCTTTTAATAGATTATACAAGGAATTTGATTTTTCCCTTTCACAAGTCAATTTTGGTATTCTTTCCATTATTATCACATGTTTCAAAACAGCTCTTTTGGTAATGGATAAAATTAAATCCATACGACCTTTATCTCTACCTGCGAAATATAAATCTGTAGAAATTTGTTTTGTTTTTTGAGGCAAAGGTGTGCAACATTGTTCCCAATAACGAAATCCATATTTTTTGCAATCAGATTTGTCAAAAGAATAAGTAACGTTTATAATACTCAAGCGAATAAGATTCTGAATTTTATCAATGTAACTTTTCATAAATCCTACTTCCATACTATCAAATAAAAACAGAACTATCTTAATGCCTCTGTTTTTATATTGCTGCCATTTACTATAGGGAACAACACCTACAGTTAAATGAGAAATTACTAAAATATCAGTGTCTGAAGGGATAGAAGGTATAAAAAATTTGTTTAACGGTTCTAATTTTTGCTTAATATACTTTAACGGAGGAATAATTTTGAATGATATATGATTAAATACTAACTTGATAAACAAGCTATAAACTCTACTAACAATACTTTCGGAGTATATATTTGGAATATATGTTATTAAGTTTTTTTCTATTGCTTCTCTCCATAAATAATAGTTTAATCTGTTTTTAGATTTATTTCCAAATACCACTATTCTTTTTGAATTACTGTGATTTTTTATAGTTTTATCGTTGTCCATGATATATTATTATCAATACATATTTTTTATAGATGCCCATCTAGTATTTTTTCAACAAATTCTCTGAATACGCCCTGCCCACCTTTTTTTGTTAAATAAATTGTTGCAAGTTGTTTGATGTATTCAGGGGCAGAAGAGGGAACGCCAGAAAAACCTGCGGCTTTTAAAAGTTCTCTGTCGGCTATATCGTCGCCGATATATGCAACATCTTTCATATCTATGGATAATTCTTTACACAGTTGTTTAGCTTGTTGCAGTTTATCTTGGATGCCTTGAAACAAATAATCTATTTGAAGTTTCTTTGCTCTACGCTCTACTATTTTTGTATTTTCACCTGTTATTATGCCAACAGGAATATTATACTTATGAGCAAGCAACACTCCGGCAGAATCGTAAGTATGAAACTTTTTCCATTCATTACCTGTTTGGTCATAATACATTCCACCATCTGTCCATACTCCGTCTATATCGGTAAGTATAAGTTTAGGAAGTTTGTTCAACATTATTATCTTATTATTTTTTTACTCTCGCGGGCGTGCCGACTAATATTCCACTTTGTTGAGGTTCATCAAGAACTACGCTGTTGGCTCCTATGATTGAGTTTTTAGGAATAGTGATATTACCTAAAATCATTGAACCAGCATACATTATTACATTATCTTCAATTGTTGGTCGTCCGTCGTTTTTATCTCCTAATGTGCAGTTTTGATGTATAGTAAAGTTTTTGCCTATCCTACATCTTGCTCCTATCACACTACCTACACCGTGATTGATTTTAAAACCTTCGTCTATAAAAGAGGAATAGAATATCTCTATTTGTCCCAATACTCTACCAAGCAAAGAATAAACATCTGCCAAATACCCCCCCCCCTCCGTCAATATACACGTTATGAGCAATTCTATAACACAGAACAGCTTGTAATTGAGGTATAAGGCAAACTTTATTCATATCAATGTTGATCTTAAACCAGCGGTTATAATCCGTTTGAAAAGTATTTAAAGCATTTTTTAATAAAGCCTCTTTGCAAGTAAAACATAGTTGCTTAAGTATGTGGAGTTCTTCCACTGATAGATATAAGCGGATACTTCTTGTATTAAAGTAGAAATCATTGTAAATATTTTGGATAAATAACCTCGTTTTTAGGAATGTCTACTTTTGCTGTTTTACCAACAACTTCTGTGATTTGACTCCATTTATATCCGTCACCGGGGCTAAGCATGTGCAAATCTTCTATCTTTATTAACTCACCTTGTCTTATTTCTCTTTTTGTTGCAATAGAACGCTCTAATTTAATTTTTGAATTTTCAACACTTTTATCTATATATAGGTCTTCTTTTCCCATCCAATGTTCTGCAACACGAATATCTCTAATCATACGATTAACACCATCAGGTCCTAAAGAACCTTTTTGGTCAGTACCTTTCATGTGTCTGTCTATAGTAACATGTTTTTCTATTATCTCTGCACCCATACCGACCGCAACAACGGGTGCTGCTATACCTACGGTGTGGTCAGAAAAGCCTATCGTATATTGAGGATAATGTTTTTTTAAATATGTTATTGTTTTTAAATTAAGATTATCGGGTGCAGTTGGGTACTGAGATACACAGTGTAATATACTCACGTTTGAATGATATTTTGTAATAACATTAAGAGCATTGTCTAACTCCTCTTTACCAGCCATTCCTGTTGAAAGAATAATAGGAATTTTTGTTTCTGCCAACGCTTCCAATAAAGGTAAATTTGTCAAATCTCTGCTTGCTACTTTAAGATAATCCGGTATAAATAATTTTAGTATAGATAAGCACCCAATAGCACATAATGTTTCTACAAAATCCAGCCCTCTTTCTTTAGCATATTTATAAACCTCAAAATGTTCATCATTTGAAAGCTCTAAATATTCTCGGTGTTGACCGTAGGTACTACCAAAAGAATTTGGGGAGTCATATATTTGATTCATTTGAGAATTAGCCAACTCTTCATTTAAATCTCTCTTTGTCATTTTGACGGCATTCATTGGCTTCAATTCAAGATTGAACATCTCCTCTTTGACAGGACGAGAAACTAATTCAACTATCAATTTAGCAATATCTACCGAACCATTATGATTTTGTCCTATTTCTCCTATAATATAGGTTTCTCCTTTTTTAATCATTTTATTTCTGATTTTTAATTATTTGTTGCTTCATTGATTGCAAGTATTCTGTATGATTATCCAAGTACTTAACAATATCTTCCAAAGTAAATTTTGGATTTATTTCATTCAATACTTTATATATTGCTTTAGCAATATCAAAATCTTCTTGAGTATCTATGGTCAAACGAATATCATCTCTTCCATTAATAAATTGAGGAGTATCAAGCCATTCTATATCAAAACTATCACTATGAGAGTATATATAATTAGTTACATGCTCATGATAAAGTTTTTCTTGTGTTAAATAATCAACTTTTTGTAGAGCTTTTAAACTAACATATTCTGCCCAAAAACCGAAATGTGTTTGAATAGAAGGTTTATTGTTAATTCTAAAACCAACATAGTCAGCAGATGTTCTTTCCGAATACTGTAATAATTGTTTCAATCCTTCTATGTCTAAAAAAGGATTATCCGAACAAACTCTAATAATTTTATTTATATTATTCTTTTTTGCGGCTTGAATAAATCTATTCAACACATCGTTTTCACTTCCACGAACTATAATAACCCTGTCTTTTATTTTATTAACAAGAGTATCATTTATTGTATTTGTAGAAGTTGCAAGAATAACATCAGTATTTTTATCAATTGATCGTAACTTTTCAATTAAAAGTTCTATAATACTTTTACCGTCAAAGAACGGCAACAATATTTTTCCGGGCAATCTTGTAGAACCAAGTCTTGCCTGTACAATAAAAGCAGTATCCATAATAATTATAATTTATATAGATAAATGATTATATACCTCCAACTAATTGCAATAAGGAGAAACATCTTTTGTCACAACAGTATTAACTATTATTATAGCAAATATTTTACGTGCTATAATGTCTAAGAAGCTCTTTTTCCCTATGTGATATTTTTTTTACAACTTTAACTTGTATACCTACTTCCAAATCAGGTATTTGTTTACTTGTTACAATATAAGAACCTATTATATTTTTTCTATATATGTCCCTTTAAACAATGGTGTGGCAGAGCTATCCATGCATAATTACCAATAATTACTGATTATGAAGCATCTATTCACTTTAAGCAATAATTGCTGTTAGGTATATTTTTGGCAAGATATTTTATGTGTTTATTAATATCTGAATTTTTTTATTTGTTCCAATGCATTATTGACAAAAGTCGGATAATTTTGTTTATCTAATATTATATTTATGTGCTCTACTATTTCATCTATGTTGGTAACATTTATACAATAACCATTATAACCATTTTTTATGACCTCAAGTGGTCCTCCAACATTAGGTGCAATGGCAGGAATACCGTATGACATAGCTTCAATTAATGTCATACCAAATGTTTCAACACACAAAAATGGTATGGATAAATTAAGTATCAAATCATTGACCTGTAAAAAAGGATGAATATCTGACTGTTTAGGTACAATGCAAACATTAGATGGTATTTCTTCAGTGAAGAATGCTTTAATTTTACCCATATCGGAGGAAATTATCAAAGTGAAATTATTTTCGGGCATACGTTTTGCTAAGCCCATAAATGTGAATAAGCCTTTTTCCTTGTTTAAAGACGACAACATAATGATATTATTTAAAGAGCGCTGTTTAATGGGCTTGATTTGTACTTGAGAAGTGAAAGCCTTGGGTAATTTATTGTATTTGACGTATGATTTACAATCTGTTCTTCGGGGGTATTGGTTTATTAAATATTGCGATACAAAGATACGTTCCGCTTTAGTGTGGTTAAACACATATTCATACCAACGATGTGAAGAATTATTATCAAGAAATTTTTCATGCACATGCCATATTATTTTCTTCCTCGTCAATCTACCGGCAACAGCAGCATACCATGGGACTATTGTGTTTATATAAAAAATATCATAGTTGTGAGATTCCCTAAAAAGGGAAAAAAAACAATATATACAATGAAGTAGACCTGATATTTTTCTTATATGATGACCATGAAATTTAAAATGTTTTGTAGAAATAATAGTTACATTCTGCATATTAGAGAACATTCCTTGTTTTTTCTCATCAGATGTAACCACCTCAATGTGTCGATCTTTGTATTCTTCTTGAAATATATTTGCTAATACACGAGTACTTCCCGTAAAATCGTTAGTGGGATGAATAAATAAAATGCGTTCCATTATTTTTAACGTGCTTTTCAATCAGAATTATTATAGATATAATTATTAGCTCCAAGTATGTAAGATATTATCACGCAAAACCAAAAAGGATAAGCGTTTTGAAATAACAAAAGAATTAAAACAATAGAAAATACTAACAAGTTATATTTTCTATACATAATAAAATATATCATATACAAAATAGCAGTCATAACACAACCTACTATACCATATTGAACAATATATTTTTTGAATCCACTGACAGCACCATGAGCTGTTACGTCTATATCTCTATCTCCAAATAAAAGATAATCTGATTTTAAAAACTGTCTATAAACCGATTCAAAAGATGCACTTGCTCTATTATCGCCAGCAATAGTCCCCGAATTTTTATCAAACACCAAACGGTCAAACACATAGTATTGCCAAACTTCACTACCAAAAAAAGAATTAATGATAACAACGACAAATACAATTAAAATAACAACTGTTATAATTTGTTTTAAATGTAATCTCCATGCTTTCAACAATAAAAAACCAATAGTAAGAGTTACAAAACCGGCTAAAGAAAATGAAAATAAAACAGCGATAATAAGAATGATTACATATTTGTTTTTAGTATTCATTTTATTTGCTAAGATTAATGGAATCAAGCCCATACACATATGACCAGGTTCCATAAATATGCTTTGAAATCTAAAAGAATCATAAATGTTGCTTGAAGTAATAATGAAAGCAAAATAATTTAAAGACGCATATCTGCCGTCGTTATATTTTATAAATGTTGGAGTTATAAAACTAGCACCTGATAAAAATAATATGTAACAAATTAAACTAATTAGAAGTATTATAGCGAAATATTTCGTTATAAATTGTAAAAGTGTATATAAAATATTGTCACGTAGTTTAATTAAAATAATTAGTACCCAAAACAGTAATAAAGGAGTAGCAACACCAAACAATGAAAGACCAACTGATGTATAAATCAAAGTTATAAGTAATACAATAACAATTATATAGGAATTTAACGATATAGGTTTAAAATCTTCATAGTTAAAAAGTAGATATACACCTCCAATTATAGCTGTAACAAGTAGTGTTAGGATCGAAATTTTGTTATTCCACACAAACCATGGATACATGGAATTGATAAACATAAAAAAGACTCCCCCAAAAAAGAGTCTCTTAAAAATATTCCTCATAAGATAAGTTTTTTTTAGTGAGTGAGTTTGTTAAGAATGATTTAGATTTTTTAATATAGTCTACTAATAAAGGATTTACCTTTGCATAATCTATTAGTTTATCGTTTAATTGTGTCGTATCTGAAATTAATCTTTCTTCTATTCCTATAATTTTAAGCAATGAGGCAACTCTATCGGAGTTATTTCTCATACCGGTAGCAAAAAACTGTTTTTCAAATATTACAGAAAATGCAGTTCCGTGGAAAGACGAGGTTACAACAAAATCTGCATTCTTAATCAAGAAAATAAACTCAAATGCATCCAAAGTTTGTAGACATTGAAATTTATAAGGATTAACAGCTCCTGTAATTTCTACTATAGGAAGATTTAATTGTTTCGCTTTTTGTTTAGCAAGCGATTTTGTTTCATTTGTACGGAACAAATTAAATAACAATAAGTAATGTTTTGGAATTTTTACGGGTTTAAGATACTTTTCCCAATCTTTCTGACCAAGCAAAAACACAGGGTCGCAAACTACTTGAACATTCTGTTTTGTTAAATTGCCAATAGCATCTTTCAAACCTTGTTCTCTAACTGAAATGGCACAGAAATTTTTAAGATGATTACCTATATTTTCTTTATCTCCTTCTGTTAAATTTATAATTCCCATACTTGGAGCGTATGCTATTTTTTTTATACTTTTATCTACATAATCTCCCCAATACACCCAATCAAAATTTTCAAAACCATGTAGCCGTCCCTTCCACCAAATTTGGTCACTACCATAAATTAAACAATCACATTGCAAGTCTTTTAATTCATTAAACACAGAATATTTTATTTTTTTTGCAATGTTAAAGTAATTATACATCAGAGTCTCCATTTTATGTTTGCGTAATGTTGCTCTTCTACATATACAAAGGATATTCAATAAATATTTGACTTTACGAACAAAAGACAATCGTGTCAACTTTTTTATAGAAAAGATTTTATACGCTTCATTGTGTTCGTTAGGCCAATAATCTACTATAAAAACATCATGTCCTATATCCGTTAAATATTTCTTTAATGCAAAAGCTTGAAGAAACGCTCCATAATTTATCGGACGATGAAATGTTAAAATACCAATTTTCATTACTAATGCTTTAAATAGAGTATTTTAAGAATCTTATTAATTACTTTGTATGGTAACTGCATAACTCGTTTTGTCTTAAATCTCCAACCTTCTTCTCCATACTTATAGAACACATATTTAAAACCCCTTGAGGCATAGTCTCTTTCAAATTCTTCCCTTTGGGGATGTTGAGCTGAGGGATAACAGAGATTTGGTTGCAGACAATTTTTTAATTCTGCAGGCCAAACATTCAAATCTGTTTTAATGTTTTCAAAAAGTTTTTTTCCTTTTGCTGTATTAACCAACATCAGAGAAAGACCTTTATTATCTGCTCCAATTTTTGGGTCTGTCTTTTCATATCCCCAAAAATCCGATATTGTCAAATCACTAGTACGGCGTGTATTTGCATATGGACATTTGGAACAAGATTTCCTTAACATTATATCTTGATAAAACAAATATGTATAACTCATTTTCTTTTTTTCCCTCTCCCCTGTATATTTAAAAGTTTCTTTATGAGCACGCCAGCCATAATCTTTATCTCTAAAATTAACCCAACATATTCTTTTTCCCTCTCTCTCTTCCAAGAATGTTAAGTAATCTCTCCATAAAAAAGGTCCGGGTACACCATGACATATTATATCTACGAGATAAAGACTTATTTGTAACTTTTTACCAATATAAGATTTTAATCCGGCTACTTGACATGGAGTTCCAGTGAAAAGAACAATTAAACCATTTTTTAAATCCTGTTCTACTTCTCGGAATGTTGACCCCATATCACTTTGAACGTACTTACTTCCTCTAAATTCATCTCTTTCCCTTTGTGTTGTCGCACGCTTATGAACAACTCTGAAATGGTCAGTATACCCAGCGCCATAAACCACCCCTCCTTGATTTAATATCCAATCAGAAATTGCGACAAAAGCCGCTCCACTTTGAGATTTCGTAATTTGCTCTGAGTCTTTATGTTTTACTCCATAAGCTTGTATCTCCTGTAAGTTTTCGCTTATGTCGTATTTATCGTTAAATACACATACCCGGTCACATAACCCACACTCCAAACAAATACTCTTATCTACATTTGGATATAAAAATCCCATTACATCAGGCTTCATCGTAATGGCATTTTTAGGGCATATACTTTCACAAGCAGAACAACCAGAACAATCCTCGGGATGTAATAATTCTATACTCATTTGTGTCTTATTTTTAACATTGGTATTACTTTTGCTTTTATCATTTGCCGTTCTCTATTTGTGCATCCAAATATAAATATTGATATACTTGTGGATAAAATAGAAATAATAAGCACTAAAACCAATCGCAAAATGCTTTCGTCCATTGAATAGTAAATATAAAATGGTATAATAAAGGAAACAACACTAACAAATAATATTCTTATAAATACCTCTCTAATAAACTTTATAATGTTAAAATCAACCATTTTACGTAACATTATTAACCTTAATATCAAACAACAAAACGCTATAACAATAGAAACAATAAAGACAGATTCCGGTGGTAATCCATTTTTTAATAATATATATGCTACAGGCAAATTAAGCAATTGGCAACCTCCAACTATTATTTGGTAATTTCTTATATTCCCAGTAGCAAGCATAAGAGTAATCATTGTGTATGACATAGATTCTGTCATTATATATATGAGAATAAGTCTTGCAAAGTTGACTAAATGTGCTGGAATTATCTTTAACCATAGAAGAAGTATTTGATGTGTTTCTATCAATATCGGTACGGAAACAACTAACAATAAGAAGAAAGATAACCGAGCACCTTTAAAAACAAGTTTATAACAATATTCTCTATCATTAGATGCGTATGATTTTGTAATTTGAGGATTGATAGCCATTAAAAAATTTGTTGAAAATTGAGCTACAGCAGAACTTATACTCATAGATATTCCCCTTGCTGCATTAACCATGGGTGTAAAGAATACGTTTAAAAGAACATTTACCCCTTGATCTCTTAACACTCCAGAAGATGCACCTATAAAGTTCCACCCCACAAAACTAAAAATATTTTTTATTATGGATTTGTCATAAATCATACGGAATTTGCATTCTGAAAAATGCTTTCTGCAATACATCGTATACAGCAGACGAATAAGCACAGCAAATAGACATAGCAATATAGAATAAAAAATAAGCTTGTCAAAAGGTGAAAATACTATTGCAAAAGCTATTAATAATTTACCTATAGCTTCAATTACTCCTATATATGCAAATATTTTCATTCTTTCGTGAGCAATAATACAAGCATTGTAAGGTATACTTAGTAAGTTAACGATGAATGTTATTATTGATAATTGATACACACAATTAGCTGCAAACATTCTGCCATCAGGAATTGTCATTTTATTATTTACAAACCAAAGTCCTACACTTTCAGCAATTATCAAAATAAAAGAAGAAAGTATGAGTTGTAAAATAATAGATGACGAAAAAATTTTTCGTAATTTTTTTATATCATCTTTTCCAAGTTCGAATGTAATAAATCTGCTAATGGCAGCCGAAAGAGAACTAGATATAACTGCAAATGTTGCCACAAAACCTCCCACTGCAGAATATATTCCATAATCATCTACTCCAAGAGCATTTAGTATAACTCTTGAAGTATATAACGACACCAACATCACTATAACCATACGTACATAGAGAACAATGGTATTTTTAGCTAAACGCTTTTGTTTAGATTCTGTCATTTAAAAAAATATTCTATAGCGTAGAGAGGTAATTATAATAAGCCAATACGACAAACAAAGAATTATTGTCTGTTGTTAGTGTGTATGTTTTAATGAGTTATAATGAACTTTAATTATTTAGTGTAGAGACAAGATACCTTATGTTAAAAGATTTATTACTTAAAAAACTTTAACTAATGTATCGTAACTTATGTTAAGCTTGTGGGTTTTTATAGTCTTGCGGTTGTGAGGTTGCGGGGTAAAATGGATTTTACG
>CAZITO010000025.1:0-23338 GCA_964542225.1 uncultured Bacteroidaceae bacterium
TCGGCGTTTCATTTTCACAAAACGGGCGAAGAAAAAATTTTTTCCTTAAAAAACCTCTCGAAACCGCTGAAAATGACCATTTTTGCCCATTTTTGACCCCTCGAAAAAGGTTAACTTATTGATAATCAATAGTAGCACCCTTATTTTTGAATTTTTAGTGTACATCAATTAAAATTTCCGAAAATTTTTTTCGACCCATTTAAAATTTACAATAATATAGCATTTACACTACTCAAATTTAACATTTCACAATTTAAGGTTAATAACTTTATTGAAATATATTTGTGGGTATGGAGAAAAGTGTTTAACTTTGCACAAATTATTTTTTTGAGATATGAGGCAACTAAAGATATCGCAATCTATAACAAACAGAAGTACAAGTTCTCTTTATCAGTTCTTGCAAGATATTAGTAAAGAGGACCTTATCACGCCAGAAGAGGAAGTTGTTTTGGCTCAAAAAATTAAGAACGGAGATGCAAAAGCATTAGATAAATTGGTGCGTAGTAATCTCAGGTTTGTGGTTTCTGTAGCAAAACAATATCAAAATCAAGGACTTTCTCTTCAAGACCTTATAAACGAAGGAAATATAGGACTTATCAAAGCCGCCCAACGTTTTGATGAGACGAGAGGTTTTAAGTTTATAAGTTTTGCTGTTTGGTGGATACGTCAGAGCATACTTCAAGCCATAGCCGATAAATCTCGTATGGTAAGACTTCCTTTACATCAAGTGGGTATGTTAAATAAGGTAAAAAAAGAACGTGCCAAACTTGAGCAACTCTATGAAAGGCAACCCTCCGATGAGGAAATAGCCGACTCTATGAATATACCGGACTATAAACTTCACGAGACCGTTGTTGCCGGCAATAGGATGCTTTCTGTTGATGCTCCTTTGACAGATGACGAGGATACCTTTTTGATAGATATGTTGCAACCTGAGGATGCGCAAAGTCCGGATGATAACGTAATGCATGAGTCATTAAACAAGGATATTAACGAGATGCTTCAAACTCTTAATGAGTCCGAAAGAAAGGTTATCATTCAGTTTTTTGGCATAGGCTCTTCACATGGGAAGACTTTGGAAGAAATTGCATCAGAGGAGAATATTACAAAGGAGAGAGTGAGAAAGATAAAGGAAAGAGCCTTAAATCGTTTGCGTAATAGCGACAGCAGTCAAAAGTTAACTAAATACTTAGGGTAGAGTAGTGGCTGAGAGTAATTATATAGTATCTGCGAGAAAGTATAGACCGGCTACGTTTGAGTCCGTGGTGGGTCAAAAACATATAACCTCCACTTTGCAAAATGCCATTGCTTCGGGGCAGTTGGCCCAAGCTTTTTTGTTCTGTGGTCCAAGAGGTGTGGGCAAAACTACTTGCGCCCGCATACTTGCCAAAACCATTAATTGCACTAATCTGCAAGATAACTTGGAGGCTTGCAATGAGTGTGAGTCTTGCAGGAGTTTTAACAATAATTCCTCGCTTAATATTATAGAATTGGATGCCGCTTCCAATAATTCCGTAGATGATATAAGAGATTTGGTAAGACAGATAAATATACCTCCTATGAATGGCAAGTATAAGGTTTATATCATAGACGAGGTACATATGTTGAGCCAAGCGGCTTTCAACGCTTTTTTGAAAACTTTGGAAGAGCCACCTAAGTATGCTAAATTTATTTTGGCAACAACGGAGAAAAACAAAATACTCCCTACAATATTGTCGCGTTGTCAGATATTTGATTTTCACAGAATAACCTCCAACGATATAGCCTCTCATTTGGAATATATTGCAAAACAAGAAGGAGTGGTTTATGAGAGGTCGGCTTTGGATATCATTGCTTCCAAATCGGACGGGGCTTTGAGAGATGCTTTGTCTATGTTTGATTTGATGGTTTCTTTTACCAATGCAAATCTTACTTACAAAGACGTTATTTCTTCGTTGAACATATTGGATTATGATTACTTTTTTAAGTTTGTAGACTTGCTTTTGGTTGGAGATATTACCAATACTCTGTTGTTATTTGACGAGGTGTTGGCAAAGGGGTTTCAAGGAGATATATTTATGGAGGGGCTGTCGGCTCATTTGAGAGATTTGTTGGTAAGCAAGGATAGTCAAACGGTTGCTCTTTTGGATGTGCCTTCGTCCATACAACAAAGATATATAGAACAGGCTCAAAAAACTCCCAATCTTTTTTTGCTTAGATGCTTGAATTTTGCAAGTCAATCTGCACAAGAATACAGAACTTCCAACAATAAGCGTTTGTGTGTGGAGTTGATGCTTTTGAAAATGTGCAATGTGATGACAAAAATAAATTCGGCTGAAAAAAAAACTCCAATAGTCAAGTAGCCGATAACACTCAAACAAATGCTTTAAAGCAAAACTCAACAACACCGCAGCAAAATAATAACACCGCTTCACTATCCGCCACTCAACAAGAAAAGCCGAGACTTACCAAGTTGATAGGCAATGTAAGGTCAATGTATTCCATAAGAGAGGATACTTCTGTTGCTGTACCAATAAAAAAAGAAGAGGAAGGAAGACCTTTTAACATAGACGAGGTTGTAAAAAATCTTGTGGCTTATGCTTCTACTTTTAGCAGTGACGAGAATAAGGTGGACTTGTATTTTGCTCTTAATCACGCAAAAATTTCTTCTGAAAAAGATTTTATTGTGGATATCATAGTTAAAAATTCGGCAGATGTGCAGACGCTTAACAAGTATAAAATGGAACTTACCCAATTTTTGAAAAACAAACTTTCATACAAATTTGTAAAAATAGAGATAGATTTGGAAGAAATGCAACATGTTGCTCTTGTTTATAACCCTATGGATAAATACAACTTGGTAAGTAAAACCAATCCCGCGGTTGCTAAACTCAAAGAAACCTTTGACGCAGATATAACCTATTAAATTTTCCTAAACTAAAACCAAACGAGCAAAATATTTATAAGGTAATAGTGTTAATTATGACAATTAATCATAACTTTTATTAACTTATAAAAACTTTAAAAAAAACTATATATTTTTTTCGAAGTATTGCCAGAGGGGTTCGTTGGGTACGGGGGCGGTGATGTTTATTTCTTCTTTTTTTATAGGGTGAATAAACCTAATACTGCGAGCATGCAAAGAAATAGAGGCTATTTTGTTACTTCTACCAAAACCATATTTTAAATCTCCCTTTATCGGGCAACCTATATGAGCGAGTTGTAAGCGTATTTGATGATGTCTGCCTGTTTTTAAATTGACTTCCAAAAGATAATAAAAATCGCTTTGTGCCAATAGTTTATAATCCAATTCTGCGTATAGGCCGTTGTTTACATCTTTTGTTATGTAGGATTTATTGGTTTGAGTGTTGCGAAGTATGTAATTTTTGAGTGTGTCTTGTTCTTTGGGCGGTTTGGTGCGGGTTATAGCCCAATAAGTTTTATGAATTTCCCTGTTTTTTATCATATTGTTGAGGCGGGTAAGTGCTTTGTCTGTTTTGGCAAATATAAGCACTCCGCTCACAGGTCTGTCCAATCTATGTACCACTCCGCAAAAAACATTGCCCGGCTTGTTATACTTTGTTTTTAGATAATTTTTTACCAAATCTTCCAAAGAAACATCGCCACTTTTGTCCGAATGTACTATTTGGGAATTTTTTTTATTGAGAATCAGTATATGATTGTCCTCATAAAGCATTTGAGAGGAAATATCCACAAGTTCCTTTTGAGGTGATAAATCACTGTTTTTTTGCATGGAATATTTTGTTATCAACTGTTGTCAAAAAAATTATAAGGTCGCAATAATGCTTTGTCCTCCTTTGACTTTGTCCTCTATTTCTACGTGAATTTCAGCGTCCAAAGGTATAAACAAATCAACGCGGGAGCCAAATTTTATAAATCCCATTTCCTCGCCTTGTTTAATTGTTTCTCCTTCTTTGGCATAGCAAACAATTCTCCTTGCCAAGGCACCTGCTATTTGACGCACAAGTACGCGTTTACCGTCCTCGTGTTCTATACAAACTGAGGTTCTTTCGTTAAGCAAGGAAGATTTTGGGTTGCGAGCATAGAGTTTTTTGCCTCCGTAGTACTTTGTATAAATTATTTTTCCCGAAATAGGGTAACGATTTACATGTACATTGTTTGGAGACATAAAAGTAGAGATTTGAATACAATCTGTTTTAAGTATTTCCGGCTCAAATACTCTTTCCACCACCACTATTGTACCATCGGCGGAGGAAATAACTTTATTTTCATTTAAGACCAATTCCCTGTTTGGTATGCGGAAAAATCTTACCACCACAAAAGCCAGCAACCACACACAAGCAACAGATAAGAAAAGTATCCAATCGTTATTATGCACAAAAATAAACATTACAGCGGTAATTATTGCAGCAAGAAGTATCACCGCAATAGAAATTTTATGACCCTCTCTATGAATATACATGATTATAGAATTAGTTTTTGTTTTACTTTGCAAAGGTACAAGTATTTTTCCTAAAACACAAAAAAACTTATATTTATTCCCTTATTACATTGTTATTCAAAGATAAAAAAAGCCTCTTTGTTGTACAGGCAACAAAAGAGGCATATCAAGTAAATTTTTTCTCTTATTCTTTTCGTTTAATTGTGCTACATTCGTTTTGATTATAACATTTGGCAACGTATGTTCCGTCCGCTTCTTTTGATAGAGCGACCACATAACCATTTTCTACTTGTTTTTTCATCCATGCGGTTATGCTTTCAAAAGATTTGTTTTTATTTGTTGTTACCAAAGGCTTGCCAAGAGTTAAAGTATCTGAGGTGTTGATACTTTTTGGCATATTATTTTTGTTTTGGATATTTACCTTTATGCTCTGTCCATTGTCCTTTTGACAATACGCACCAATGTTTATAGCCATTAAAACAAGTGCAATTATTAAAATTCTTTTCATTATAGTGTTATTTTTTCTAATTGATAAATCCAATCACAATTTCCTCCATCATTAGTATACAAAGCAACATAATATTTCTCACCTGTTTCTACATTAACGCCCTCGTATACTGCACCACAATCCACATTCTTTATGTAATCTTTAGCCATCTCTGCCCCTTTATCATCATAGGGAAATAGCCATCCAAATATCTCTCTGTTTTCCGGTGCGTAAGATACTCCCGTTTTGGTATTTTTAAAATAGGATACCGCTCCGTTAGGTCGTAGTGATACTAAAACATCTACGTCGTTGAGCGAGATTACAAAATTGGTATTCTTTTTAGAACGTTTCTCAAACGATTTTTCAGTAAAATCGTTTTCTTCATTGTTACAAGCCGTAAACACGATACTTGCTACACACAAACTCACTAATATTGTGAGTGTTAAAAAATGTCTATTCATCTCTTTAAAAGATTTAATGGTTTATAATGTTGCAAAGTTATATGTTTTTTTGTTATTGACCAAGAAAAATATGATTTTTTTTTGTAAAAATAATTAAAAATTATATATCACTATAACAATTTATTACAATATACATATAAAATAAAAGGTGTGTTTTATTCGTTTAAAAAATAACAGTTTATAAAATAAAAAACGTAAAAATATATGAATGAGCATTTAGATAAATTGGAACCGAAAGCAGTGTTTGAGCAATTTAAACCAATACTTTCTATTCCTCGTCCAAGCAAGAAAGAGGAAAAAATGACAGCCTACCTTAAACAATGGGGCGAAAGTCATAATTTGGAAACAATAGTGGACGAAATAGGCAACGTAATAATAAGAAAACCTGCAACCAAAGGTATGGAAGACAGAAAAATGGTTTGTCTTCAATCTCATATAGATATGGTTTGCGAAAAGAATTCCGACAAGGTTTTTGATTTTGAAAAAGATGCCATAGAAACTTATGTTGAAGATGGTTGGTTGAAAGCCAAGGGAACAACATTGGGAGCCGACGATGGTATAGGCGTGGCAACGGCTTTGGCAATACTTAATTCCAAAGATATACAACACCCGGATATTGAATGTTTGTTCACCGTGGATGAGGAAACAGGTTTAACCGGAGCATTTAATTTGAGTGATAAGGCTTTGAAATCCAAGATTCTTATCAATCTTGACTCTGAGGACGAAGGTGAAATGTTTATAGGTTGTGCAGGAGGAGTGGATACTTTGGGCTATATGCCTGTGGAAATGGAGCCTGCTTGCCAACATGCAATTCCTTATCTTTTAAACATAAAAGGACTTAAAGGCGGACACTCTGGCGATGATATAAACAAAGGCTTGGCTTGTGCAAACAAATTGTTTACTCGTATTTTGTGGAGAGTAAATGCGGAGTGTAAAATCAAAATTTGCGATATAGACGGAGGTAATCTTAGAAATGCCATTGCCCGTGAGGCAAAGGTTGTTTTTATGGTTAATCCAAAGCACGAACAACAAATGCTTGATATTGTCAATACTATGGCAGAGGAGTTGAAATTTGAATTTCGTACGACAGAGCCAAATCTTTGCATAACCATAGAAAAAACCGAGAGACCGGAGAAAATGATGACAAGAGAGGATGCCACAAGATTATTAAATTGTCTTTATGCAATACCACATGGAGTTTTGGCTATGAGTAGAGAAATACCTAACTTTGTAGAAACCTCCACCAATCTTGCTTCTGTAAAAATAAAAAACGGAGAGGTTCATATAGTTACTTCACAGCGTTCAAGTGTGGAAAGTGCTTTGAATGCAGCAAAGAGCAGGGTAGAGGCTTGTATGCTTTTGGCAGGTTGCAGAGTGGAACATACCGATGGTTATCCTGGCTGGACACCTAACACAAATAGTGAAATACTTGACGTTGTGGTTAAATCATATGAGCGTTTGTTTGGCAAAAAACCTATTGTCAGAGCAATACACGCAGGATTGGAATGTGGACTTATAGGTAAAAAATATCCGGGCATGGATATGATAAGTTACGGACCTACACTTAGAGGAGTACATTCGCCTGATGAAAAAATGGATATACACACTTTGGAGATGTTTTGGCAACATACTTTGGATGTTTTGAAAAACATACCAAAGAAATAATTTTTTATTCATAAGTAATTTTTATTTTATGTAGGGGTTATTTACTTTAAATAGCCCTTACTTTTTCGTAGTAGGTATCAGGTCTTTGTTGGTTAAACTCTTCGTTGGCCCAAATTAGAAAAATCAAATCTTCCTTATCGGATAAATTCTTTATGTTGTGAGTATAGCCGGGAATAATATCCAAAACTTCTATTTTCTTTTCACTTAATTTATATTCCGTTATTGGGTAGGCTTTGTTGGTGGCATCCAAGCCTACTTTTCTCATTTGTACAAGTGCTTCACCTTTGATAACAATAAACTTTTCTATTTTTGTGTTGTGCCAATGTTCGCCTTTGACAAAATTTGGTTTTGAAACATTGATTGCTATTTGTCCTCCTTGCAAACGTTTGAAAATTTCTGTAAAAGAGCCCCTTTCGTCTTCGTTTGTCTTTAAACTGGATAGTAATTTGTTTACAGGCTTATATGAAAGAAAGGTTGCGTAAAGTTTTTTTGTAAAATCATCGTTCATATCGGGCAGAACGAGATTTTGATTTATAAGTGAAAAAGAATATATTTTTTCTGCCAATTCTCCTACGCTTACAGTATAGTAAGGCAAATTATTTTCAATGTCAATGCTTTTGTTATTTAACAAACAATCTATATTCCAAATAATATCGTCCACAACATCGTCTATATAGGTTAGGTTTATTTGACTTTCTTTGTTGTTTATTTGTATGGGCAGGTTGTTTGCTATATTGTGGCAAAATGTTGCTACTACCGAATTGTAGTTTGGTTTTGACCATTTGCCAAAAATATTGGTAAATCTATAAATTTTTATCTTTGCTTGATTTTGTTTGGCATAGTCTTTCAATAATTGTTCTGCCAAAAGTTTGCTTTTTCCGTAAGGATTGTCCAATTCTGCCTGTATGGAAGAAGACAATATTACAGGGCAAGTATTGTTGTGCTTCTTCAACAAATTTAACAAAGTTTCCAAAAGGCAAAAATTACCTTTAACAAATTCATCTTCTTGCTTTGGTCTGTTGATTCCTGCAAGATGTACAACAATGTTACACTCTTTACAATAACTTTCCAAAACAGAAAATGAATCGTCCTTTTCGCTCTCTCTGTCGTATTCCAATATGTCAAAATTTTTGTCCAAACTATACCAACGTGCCTTATTGTCTTTTATATTGTATAATTGTGCTGTTAGGTTTTTGCCCACAAATCCTTTTGCTCCTGTAATAAGTATTTTCATTTTTTTATTTTTTATCTATTGGAAATATCCCTGTAAAGTGTTTGCAACAAAGCCTGACCTTTCTTTGCTTGTTTTTCTTGCCCTTGTGGACTTATAATTTTGTTTGCATTGCAATCAAAGGTAGTGTATCCTGTGCTATCTATAAAACAAAAACCATTGTTATACACAAAAAAAGCATAGTCTGAAGTATAAGGGTTGAAAATGTTGCGAGAATAAGTAAAATCTTTGCTGTCAATATTTATTTGTTTTAAAAGGGTGGCGGCAATATCTGTTTGATTTACATAGCGTTTGATTTCGCCATTTTCTTTTAAAGCACCGCCAAACCATAGCATTGGAATATGATATTTTCTCTTATCGCTTTCGCTTATTCCATACGGGTATTTATAACCATGGTCGGCAATCACAATCACAAGTAAATTATTCCATTGAGGAGTTTGTTTTAATTGTTGAACAAAATCAAACAAACAACTATCCGTATAAGCGAGGCTGTTTATATACCCTTCTTTAAATCTTTTGCAACTGACGTCAAAAGGTTCGTGCGAGGAAAGGGTTAGAAAGGTTTTGAAATATCTATGCTTTTCTTTTTGTATATCTTTTAACAAGTAATTGAATGTATTTTCATCATTTACCCCCCATTTACTTAACTTTTGCTTTATGGGAAAATCATCTGAGGAAATTATTTTCTCATACCCTGAGGATACAAAAAAAGAACGCATATTTGCAAAATTTATATCTCCTCCATATAGCATGGAGGTGGAGTAATTTTTTTGAGAAAGGGCTTTTGCAAGCGAGGGCAGAGAACGAGTTTTGTTTGGGTATTTTATTATGGAAGTTGTAGGTTGAGCCAAAAAACCGCTCAAAACAGAAACTATTCCTCTGTCCGTTCTCATGGCGTTGGCATAACAATTGGTAAAAACGAGGCTTTCTTTTTTTAGTTTATTCAAGCCGGGGGTTATTTCTTTATTATCGGATAAAGCGTATTCGTTGCCAAGTCCCAAAATTGCATTTGCCGAAAGACTTTCCCAAAGAATTATCAATATATCGGGTTTTTGTGTATTCAGAACGTTTATTGTTGTGTCTTTTTTTGTGTATAGCAGTTGCTCAAAGGTGTTTTTGCACTCCTCTTCGCTCATATATATGTATTCTTTTGAGAAATCTTCCCGTTTTGTCATAGAATACATAAGGGAAAAGGCGGGGTTTATGGCAGAAAGATTTAGAAATTGATTTTGAGAATAATAAACCATACCCACATTGGCTGTTGCCGTGGAAACACCTCCGCGTGTAAAAATAAAAAATAAAGGTAACAGAATTGCCAAAATCAAACAATTAACCACTTTTGTTTTAATCTTTTTAATGATAATGTTTTTTGATTTAAACAATAATTTATTGGTATAAAGGAGAAGCAAAGTATAAGGCAATAATATTATTAAAAAGTGAATCACATCCATAAAAGTAACAGAGGAAACAGCATCTTTGCCATCCTTAAGATAGAAAAACAAAGTGGCATCCATTCTAAACCCCCAATAACCAAACAGCACACAATCAACAGCAAAGATAATAGCAATAGCAAAAACAAAAACAATATTGTATATTTTTATTGTTTTTGACAAATTAAAAGAAAGGAAAACATTGACCAAACACAGTAAAACAGGTATAAAGCAAAAATAAGCAGCAAAACAAAAGTCTAATTTTAAGCCGTGCCAAATTACCTGTATAAAATCCAAAAACGATACTCCTTTTTCATAATTAAAAAGCATAAAAACAGGTTTCTGAATAAGAAAAGCAAGTATCCAAAAGACATAAACTTTTATTATCAAAGACAGATTTTGAAGTAAAGTTTTTTTGTTCTGCATTTCTTTATTTTTCTGTGTTTTGTTCGTGGTTGGAAGGTTGATTTTCTATGGACAGACTTTGATATTTGGTTGCTACAGAAACCAATCCTCTGTTTTGCAGCATATAAATCACGTTAGGTTCCTTGCCTCTGAAACGTTTGTATTGCAATTCGGCATCCTCTGTTCCTCCCTTTGCAAGTATATATTCTTTAAAGGCATCGGATATTTTTTTATTGAAAATATCTCCCGTTTCCTTCCAAGCCTGAAAAGCATCGGCGTCCAACATTTCCGACCATATATAGCAATAATAACCAGCCGCATAGCCACCTCCAAAGATATGGGTAAAATAAGTAGAGCGATATCTCGGGGGTATTTGAGACGGAGCGTTTATTTCTTTTAAAACAGAATGTTCAAATTCTTGCAAGTTTATTGTATCTGTTGTGCTTATGGAATGCATTCTCAAATCCAAATAAGCGGCGGACAACAATTCGGAAAACATAAAGCCTTGGTTAAAAGTTTCACTTGTGGTTATTTTGTTGATAAGATTTTGTGGAATAATGTTGCCTTTTTCGTCTTTGGCATAGTTTTTCAAAACTATAGGTTGCATAGCCCAATGTTCTGCAAGTTGTGAGGCACATTCCACCAAATCGGTAGGCACATTTGTTGCCGAAGTTGAATGGTAGGTTCCGTTTGACAAAAATTCATTGGTTGCGTGTCCCATTTCGTGAAAAACAGTTTTCACTTCGTCTGCCGTAAGGGTTGTTCTGTTTCTTTGTTTGGCAAAGTTAAAACACACCGTTACAATAGGTTTTATGTTTCTATATTTTCCTCTGTGTTTTTCTTTGTATTGTGCCTGATAGGTATCGCACCATGCCCCTGCACTTTTGTTATTTCGGGTATAAGGGTCAAAGTAAAGAGTACCGATATGTTCATTTTTTTCGTTTGTTACCTTATAAACATCAACATCTTCGGCGTATGTCTCCACATTGTTTAATTTCTCAAATTTCAGTCCGTACAAGCGTGTAATATTATAAAAACATCCTTGTTTTACATTCTCTATTTCAAAATAATTGCGAACACTCTCTTCATCAAAATCATAGCGTATTTTTTTTAATTTTTCTGCATAATAATACATATCCCATCCTTCCAATACCGCTCCTTTGTGGTCTTTGGTTAAGAGTGTTTGAAACTGAGTAATATCCTGCTTTGTAACTTTTTCCGTGTATTGCAAACAATTTTTTAACAAACTGTCAACATTGCCTACACGTTTAGCCATACGCTCCTCCAATTGCCAATCGGCAAAACTTTTATAGCCCAAAATTTCGGCAAACTTTGCTCTCAAAGAAAGAATTTGTTCGGTTATCTTATTGTTGTCGTATTTGTTGGAATTGTTGCCTCTGTTTATACGTGCAAGAAATATTTCTTTTCTTAATTCTCTATTTTCACAATAAGTCAGCAGCGGTATACAAGAGGCGTTATCCAAAGTAAAAACCCATTTGTCTTTTTCACCCGTTTTTTCTGCCGTTTCTTTTGCCGAAGTTATCAACCAATTTGGCAATCCTTTCAAATCTTCCTCTTTGCTTACAACAAGTTTATAATTTTTTGTTTCAGCAAGTACGTTTTTATTATACCTGTCATTCAAAATGGACAGTTGCTCGTTTACTTTTTTCAGCTCTTGTTTTTTGTCCAAAGAAAGCAATGCCCCTCTGCGTATGAAAGAATTATATGTTTTTTTTAACAAATAAGACTGCTCTGAATTTAGATTTTCTTTTGTGCGGTTGTCCCAAACTGTTTTTACTCTGTTAAAGAGTTTTTCGTTCATCATTATTTCATCTTCATGTAGGCTGAGCATAGGAGAAATTTCTTCTTGCAAGGTTTGTAACTCTTCGGAGGTGTTGCAGGCAATCATATTAAAGAAAATTTTGCTGACTCTCGTAAGTTTTTCTCCGCTATAATCCAAAGCCTCTATGGTATTCTCAAATGTTGCTTTTTCTTTGTTGTTGATTATTTTGAGAATTTCGTCATTATGTTCTTTTATTGCTTTTTTGAAAGCGGGCAGATAATCTGAAGTTTTTATTTCTTTGAAAGGTATAGTGCTATATTCATTGTTATATTCTTTTAGAAGAGGGTTCGTTTCCTTATCCTTTTTGGAGCAGGAGAATATACAAATTGTTGAAATCATTATTATAAGAAATATTCTTTTCATATTTTTTTCTTTAAAGTTTGAGGAAAAACATATAAACAAAAACGCAACAAGCCTCCTTTTTATTGTTTGAGGCTTTTTGTTCAAATAGAGAAAAGATAATAATTTATTGTGATTTCCTTTTCTTTTCTATCTTTATGGTGCGTTTAAATTTAAATTTTGGCTCTTGATGATTTAGCAATCTTTTTATGTTTTTTCTGTGTGTCCAAATGATAAACAAAGCCACTATAATGGAGAAAACAGCCATGGGCAAAGTGATGTCATCATTTTTTGGCAACCAAAGTTTGCTTGTCAGATAAATAATTGGGAAAGAAATTGCCGCCATTATGGAGGAAAGAGAAATATAATGGGTAAGTATGAAAGTCAGAATAAAGACCGCCAATACAAAAGGAATAATACCATGAAACAAGCCTATGACAGCCCCCAGCATTGTAGCCACACCTTTACCTCCCTTAAAACCAGCAAAAACAGGCAAAGCATGCCCCAAGACAACTATTATTGCTATGGAAAGAGAGTAGTAGGAAAATTCATTTAACCAATGCCAATCTCTGAGAAAGGAACCAAAAACATTTGTACTCAAATAAACCGCAACCCAGCCCTTTAATATATCTATGGCAAGGACAAACAAGCCCGGCAATGTACCCAAAACCCTTATAGTGTTTGTTGCTCCAGCATTGTGTGAGCCTTCTTTTCTAACATCTATTCCATAAAAACTTTTGCCTATCCATACAGCGGAAGGAATACTTCCAAGCAAATAGGCCACAACACCGCCTGTCAGTAGTTGTAAGGCTTTGTATATAGTAAATTGTTCCATATTTTTTACACAGTAATTTTTTCGGTTTGCAAAATTATAATAAAATATTTAAACAATGCCCCGTATTCACAAACGCTCTTGTTCTCATCTTACCTCGCACAGACACGTGATAACCTATCAAAATTCTTCAAAAATGCCCTTATGCTAACTTATCATAACCTATTTTAACTTATGAGAAAAGCAAGGGCTTTGCCTTATAAAACAGGCTGTGCCTGAGCCGAAAAATATTTTTTCGGAAAATTTAATTGATATACACTAAAAAGTCAAAAAATGGGGTGCTACTATTGATTATCAGTGACTTAACCTTTTTTGAGAGGTCAAAATCGGGCAAAAATGGTCATTTTCAGCGTTTTCGAGCGGTTTTTTAAGGAAAAAATTTTTTCTTCGCCCGTTTTGTGAAAATGAAACGCCGATTCATTTCGACGAATCGGCGTTTCGATAAAATAAAACGCCGTTTCGTTTTTATTGATTATCAGGTAGTTATAAGGGTAAAAAATGGGATTTTTGTGATAGGGGTATTTCTCTATGCAAAGTTACGAAGATTCTACGACCTGACCAAACGCGTGCAAAAATTTGTTTTGTAACTTATTGATTTTCAGTAAACCGATTTTTCCATTTTTTACCTAATTACAGGCTCACAACTACTAATGTGTTTTATAAGGGCAAAGCCATTATTTTTTTAATGGGTTAGAATGGGTTGTTATGGGGTAGCATAAGGGCAAAGTCATTATAAACAGCCTGCGTTGTTTTCATTATTATAAATATTCTTTGACTGATGTGTCTGTGTTAGCCTACTATGTGATGATTTGTGTCAATTTATTTAAAATGAGGGGAAAATATTATTTTTTATACAAAATATGTGTTTGTTTGTAAAAAGTTTGTACCTTTGCAAAAAAGAAACAAAATAATAACTGAGTTATGAAATTTATAATAAACGGAGCAACGCTTTCACATTCCCTTAATTCCATTATGGGATTGATAGCAAAGAACAATACAATACCTATTGTAGAAAATTTCTTGTTTGAGTTAAAAGGCAACATACTTTCCATTAGGGCAACGGATTTGGAAACTTTGGCTAATATCAATGTGGAATTGCAGGAAGCCGATGCTGTGGGCAAAACATCTGTTTGTGTGCCTGCCAAGGAGTTTTACAATTTGGTTAATCAACTTACGGCTGTGCCTTTGACTATCTTTGTCAATGAGGACTATTCCATAGATGTCAATACCACAGAGGGTAAATATAGTTACAAAGGTTTGGAACCTGATGATTATCCTCAAATGACTCAAATAGAGGATGCTAATGTTTTTACAATTAATTCCTCCACATTGGTAAAGGCTATAAACAAGACTCTTTTTGCGACCTCGGACGATGAGTTCAGACCTCAGATGTCAGGTGTTTTCTTTGAGTTTTCTCAAAAAGGACTTACCTTTGTCGGTACTGATTCACACAAATTGGTTCGTTTCAGAAATGTAAGTTTTGCCACCGATGAGGAAAGAGGTTTTATTTTACCAAAAAAGACTCTTAATATCTTGCAAAGAATACTTGCTTCAATAAATCAAGATATGGAAGTAAAAGTGGAAAACAATGTTTCCAATATTTCTTTTTGTTTTGGCAATTACAATATTTCCTGCCGTTTGATAGACGGCAAGTATCCTCAATATGAGCAGGCTATACCTTTGGATAACCCTAATAAGTTGATAATAAATACTTCTGCTTTATTAAAGAGTGTTAAGCGTGTGCAAATTTTTGCAAACCCATCAACAAATCAAATACGTTTTTCTTTGGAAGAGAAACATTTGACCATTACAGCCGAGGACAGCAATTATGGTACAAGAGGAAGAGAAGAATTGCCTTGCTCGTATGAAGGCGATGCTATGGATGTGGGTTTGAATGCAAAATACATTGTAGAAATACTTAACAACATAGAAACAGAGGATGTTTGCTTTGAAATGTCTCGTCCGGACAGACCTTGTGTGATAACTCCTTATGAAACCGAGCCACAAGAAGAGGCAAGCACGGACGAAAGTTTGTTAATGTTGGTTATGCCTGTTATACTTATGGGAGATTAAAAAAAGAAGAAACTAACTAAAAATTTTTTTACTAATAATGAAGAGAATAATTTATGTATTAGCCGTTGCTTTGTTGATGTCTTCTACGGCTTTTGCTCAAAAGAAAGACAAGAAAAACAAAGACAAGCAAGAGGGTTATGTATTTACTTTGGTTAAAGAAAACCCGGTAACCAGTGTAAAAGACCAAAATCGTTCGGGTACTTGTTGGGCTTACAGTGGTTTGGCTCTTATAGAGAGCGAACTTTTGAGAACGGGTAAAGGAGAATTTGATTTGAGTGAGGCGTGGATATATCGTCATGCTTATACTGAAAAGGCAGACAGATATGTGCGTTTGCATGGTGCCGGAACTTTTTCTGAGGGTGGTGCTTTCCAAGATATTCCTTATATAATAAAGAAGTACGGTATAGTACCGGAGGAGGTTTATAGAGGACTTAACTATGGAAGTGATAAACCTGACTTTACAGAGGTTACTCCCGTGTTGGATGGTTTTATCAAACCTTTGGCAAAGGCAAAAACTCTTTCCTCTGCGTGGAAACAAGGTTTGGAAGGGTTGCTTGATACTTATTTTGGCAAATGCCCTGAAAAATTCACATACAAAGGCAAGGAATATACTCCTATAACTTTTGCCGAAAGTCTTGGATTGAATTGGGACGACTATATTGAGATAGGTTCTTATACTCATCATCCTTTTTATGAAACGTTTATGATAGAGGTACCGGACAATTGGTTGCACGCTCAGATATACAACGTTCCTTTGGACGAAATGATGCAAATAATGGACGAGGCTATAATGAATGGCTATACCATTGGTTGGGGTGCTGATGTTAGTGAGAAAGGTTTTTCTTGGAAAGACGGCGTTGCAATAGTACCGGATGAGGAAAAAAGAGACCTTTCAGGTACAGAAAAAGAAAAGTGGGAAAAACTTACTGCAAAGGAAAAAGCCGCAGCAGCCTATTCTTTTGACGGTACGGCAAAGGAAAAACAAATAACTCAAGAATTGCGTCAAAAGGGTTATGACTCTTTCCAAACCACAGACGACCATGGTATGCAAATAGTCGGTATTTACAAAGACCAAAATGGAAATAAGTTCTACAAGGTTAAGAACTCTTGGGATGCCACAGGCAAGTATGATGGTTATTTCTATGCAAGTGAAGCCTTTGTAAGATACAAAACCATAGATTATCAAGTAAATAAAAATGCCCTTTCACCAGAAATGAAGAGCAAATTGAAGATAAAATAGTTAAAAATATATTTCTAAATCTTCAGAGTATGCCTGTGAAAGGTATACTCTTTTTTTGTTTGTGATTTTTCTTTAAAAGAGAGTAGGGGAAGGGTTATATATGTTGAAGGTCTATTATATGAAAAATTTGTTTTTCTTTTGGAGGCAAAGTCATATAATCTTTGCCATACAAACAAGTTAGGTATTCTTTGGGGGTTGCTACGCCAAAAAATTTGGTGTCTTCAAAATCATATAATATCGGCTCTGTTATAAACTCTTTTTTTACTATTTCTTTCATTCCCCATGCTCCGTAATGGTTGGCAAGATACTCTCCTTTATTCCTCAACAAATGATTATCTATTATTTTGTAAATAAACTCCTTATTTGGGGGAAAATTCAAAATGTGAAGAAGTTTTGATATGCTGTTTTTTAATTTTCCATAACCCTCCAAGTGATGAAATCTATAATTATGCATTTTGTACAAAGTGTTTATTATGTGGTTACGAGAAAAAAAAGATAAATTACCATTGGTTGTATCTAAGGGAAAAATATCTATTGTTACACCATAATTAAAATTACTAAGCCTTTCTTTGACAAGTGTTTTATGATTTTCTATCTTAACAGAACCGCCATAAAAATTAGGAGTGTTTTCTTTGCATATCAATCTCAGTTCTTTTGGAAGCTGTTTTTGTAAAATATTTATAAGTTCGGCAAAATATTTTCTTTCCACACCAAAATCCATATCATCATCCCAAGGAATAAATCCTTTGTGTCTGACCGCCCCCAACATACTACCGCCCAACATACAATAAGGAATGGAGTTTTGTGTGCAAATTTTATGAAATTCTTTGCCCATGTCCAAAACTATTTCGTGTATATCCTTAATTAAATTTTGTGAAGACATAATTCATTATTTTACTCTACCTGAATTTAATTTATAGTCATAGGAATGCAAGCCTTCTTTTCTAAAATCTTGATGATAACGTTCAAGCACCTGTTTAAAAACCTCCTCGTATTGAGGAATAAACAAGTCGTCTTTTGCTTCCAAATGTTGCAAAATTTGATTGGCGAGCGTTTGAGTTTGAGCCAAATCGGTTTTTCCTCCATTGAAAGAAGTGCCTTTGATACTGCCGGGTGAAATGTTGAGTATCCGATTTGTTGAACCTTCTTTACAAAGTTCTACGTTAACGCTTTCTATAAATATTTTTAGTGAGGCTTTGGTTGCCGCATAAACGCTATAAAAAGGAGAAGACATAAAGCCCGAAATACTAACCATTACACCGCAAAAAAAATCTTTTTTACTTAAAATTCTATCATAGAAATGTTTTATTATTCTTATGGGAGCAAGTGAATTTACAATAAAGGAATTAGTTATATAATCTTCGGTAACATCTTTAAAAAGAGATAATTTGGCAAAACCTGCAGTAATTATTAAAGCATCTATATCTTTGAATTTATCAAAAAAACTATAATCCGCTTGCATCAAATCAAAAATAAAAGACTCTGTTTTTTTGTTTGAAATCTCAGAAGGCAATGGTTTTTTGTCTACTACATAAATTTGCTCTGTTTCATCTTTTTGACTTAAAACATTTGCAAGAGATAGTCCAATGCCCGATGCACCTCCTATTATAAGTATGCGTTTCATAATTTATATATAATATTTGTAAGATTTATCTGTATCAAAAAAAATTTCTCCGTGATATGTTCCTGTGTATTTTGGTTTTCTCCAATTTCCATATTTCCAAGTTAAAAGATTGTCGTAATCTTTTGGTACGGGGATTTTCAAAAACTCAAAATCCATATCCAATGTCTCGTACATATCTTTGAGTTTTATATCATGTACTCTATTGTCAAATTGAAAACTAAGCAAACTAACCTTTTCGGTATTCAAGTTGTTAAATCTTTGACACTCTTTTTCATAGGCAAATAGATATTTTTCGTCTTTATCTGGTTCTCGTACAAGAGTTTTTAAACATTTTCTATAATAAAACTTTATCTTATTCTCATCCTCATAAAACCTTGATTGCAAAGAAGAGTAGTGTCTTGCTTTTCTCAAAAGGAGTCTTGTTCTAAATTGTTGTCTGAGAAATAGTTTAATATTATCTATAAGATTATCCAAAGGAAAAATATCAATGAATATGCCTTGATTGTATTGAAAATGACAATTTAATTCCGTTTTTTGTATTCCTGTTGTTTGGGAATTTCTTAAACGGGAAAAACATCTAAAAAAACCTTTGTCGTTTCTGTTTGTTTGCAAGAAATAAGGAAAAGAAAACTCATTGGCAACAGAGAGCAATTTGTCATAATCTTTCCTTAGCATCATAATATCTACATCATCGTCCCAAGGAATAAATCCTTTGTGTCTGACTGCCCCCAACATAGTTCCTCCTGAGGCTATGTATCTTATTTTGTGCTTTTTTGCCACTCTTTGAAATTCGTTAAGCAAGTCCAACTCCACAGCCCAAACTTCTTTCATCTTTGCATTTACAACAAAGTTTGAGCGTTCTTCTTCTGCAAGAAAATTTGCGGGTAAATCAATTTTCAAATTCACCATTTTTAAAATTGTTTCTTTTTTATTGTACTTTGCAATTTCAAATATAAAAACATAGAACGATAGAGACGAAGTTTAAACAGATAAAATAAAATTTGAATATTCCACTTTAGTTTTATCGTATTTTTAGCAAACAAAGACTTGAGAATATTCATATCCCTGAGGTTTTTCATTGCTTGTTTGAAAAGGTTGAAATTTAGATTCATATCCATAAATCTTTTTACAAATCTATTGATATTTACCATTATACGAAGTGAAAGTTGGTCTTGCAACAATTGTTTTTTATCTATTTCCACTAATTTTTGCCAACAAAGGATTTGCTCTTGCAAAAAATCTATTCGTAAAAGTTGGGTAACTTGTGCAGGGTGAATAACATAAAAATAATCATAGTCATCGGATACATAAATTGAAGAAACATTATAAAGTGCTTGAAGTACACCTACTTGGTCTTCACCATACCATAAGCCCAATCCTGCTTTGAGCATAGGTTCAACATAATTTCTTTTTATAAGTTTTCCCCATAAATAGATGGGAATACCCGACACCTGAGTTGTGGTGTCAAAAAGGAGTTTGCTTTTTATGATTTGCTCAATTGCTTGTTTATCAAAACAGCCTACCACGTTCCTTTTTACTTTATGCTGCTCTTTTTCTGTTCTGTTATAGTGCTGACAAACAACCATATCCGCATTGTTACCTTTCAAATGATTTAGCATATTTGAGACATAGTCCTCACTTACAAAATCATCTGCATCAATAAAGGTTATGTATTCTCCCGTGCTTATATGAAAAGCATCCAAACGTGTTTGGGCAACGCCTTTATTTTCCCTTGAATGTACTTTTATTCGCTTGTCTTTTTGGGCAAAATCATTGCAAATCTGTAATGAATTATCCTTGCTTCCATCGTCAAAAAGTATGATTTCTATCTGATTATATTTTTGTTTTACAATGGAATCAATACATCTTGGCAAGAATTTTTCTGCATTAAACACCGGAACAATAACGGATATCAATTCATTCATAGGCTAAGATTTTTTGTCAGATAGTTTAATGAAATTTCCTTTAATTCCTCTTTTTTTTGATTTACTTGCTTGTAATCAATTCTGTAAATATCGTGTAGAAGTACTCCTGTTAAATCTTTTTTATTATAAATCAAACGATTACTTAAATTAAATAAATCAAGCAATGATGTAAAACGTGTAAGTCCTCTTTCTTTATTGCCAATGCAAAGAAATTGTTTGTTAAAAATAATAGCAAATACAACTGCGTGAAAACTATCGGTAAGTACAAAATCTGCTGTTGAAATTTCCTCCAACCACTTTTCCACACTTGGAAAAACAGCATCTTCATTTATTTCTTTTGAACGAAGCGTTGTCCAATTCTTTTTTGGCATTATGTTCTCTATTCTCATTGCCAACCTGCGAGAAAGAATATTTATAACCTCCTCTTTTTCTTTGCTTTTGTCCAAAATGTAAGTAAAGATTTTTTTCTTTTCCGTTGTTTCCAATGGTGCTTTTTTTTCAGTTGTATTTATAAGTTTTAAATATTCTTCTTTGTCCAACAACAATGTGGGGTCAAGGGTAAGAACGGCTTTTTGTTTAAATTCCTCTTCAATAATTTTTATAGCAGTAGTCTCTCTTACACTGATAGCAGAAAATTTTTTAATCAATTCACGGCAATCCCTTTTTTCTTTCTCGGAATATTCTTTCAGGTTATCAGTACCAAAAGAAGCAGAGTAAGAGAGGCGTTTTCTATCTGTATTTTTTAGAAAATCAAAAAAATACCGTCTAACATCACCATATTTTCTTCTCCAAACCTGGTCGGAGCCACAAATAAATATATCAAACTTTTCTATATTTGAAGGTTTGGGCTTAACTCTATTTTCAAAAAAATCTATTGTTTGTATGTTTTTTTCTATAAAAGGTAATATATTTTTTGCAACCTTCTCATAATCTTGGCGATTCAATTGTTTTTTTATCAATGGCTTATAATTCTCATAGCCCTTCAAATAACCATACACAAATCTTGCCCCCACATCTTTCAACCTCTTTTTTAAAGAAATTGGTTTGAGGAAAAAAGCGTTATCCGTCTGCACTTCAAAGCCTAAATCTCTAATAACTTTTTGTAGTGCATACGCTTGTAAAATACCTCCGTAATTTGTCCTTAAGGGCTGAGTGATGATTAAAATTTTATCTTTCTTTTTCACCGAGTGTGTAAACAAATTTCGTTTCTAACGACCTGTTTTTGATGTATATAAACTTATTACGCCTTTATATAATAAAGAAAGAAGCAAATGCTTTTTGTTATTTTCAAGCATTTGCCCGTTTTTCTTATTTTTGTTTATTAATTGTTAGGGGTAGCAGTGTTTTGCTGAGCGTTGTTGGTAGGAACCGTAGGAACTTCCGTATTAGTTGGGGTAGGAGTTATTTGTCTGCTACTTTTTGGTATAAGAGCAGAAGACATCAAACAAAACAACACCATCGCACCTGCCAAAAACCAAGTTGCTTTTTCCAAAAAATCGGTAGTCTTTCTTACTCCCATAACTTGATTTTGAGAAGCAAAATTAGCCGCTAAACCTCCGCCTTTACCATTTTGAACCAACACTATAAACGCAAGCACTATGGCTACAATCATAATCAATACTGTTACTAAAATAAACATATCTACTTAAATTTTTTATGAGTTTGTTAACTATTTTTTAATTTTTCTATTTGATTTGCAAAGTAAATACTTTTTTTGGGATTAGAGGTCATAAGTTGCTGATAAATTTTTATGGCTTTGTCCTTATTGCCTTGTTTTATAAAAATTTTCGCCATTGTTTCGGTTGCAAAACTAATGTCCTCCTGTGCACTCTTTTTTATTACGGCATCAATATTCTCTTTATTGAGAGGGACTTCTTTTTTGTCCAAAGTAGTTTTTTGAGGATTTTCTATATTCAAAAATCTGTTTATAAGTTCTTCTTTAGTAGGGTTTTCTGATAGATTTTCCTCTTTATAAGAATTGATTTCAACCATTATATCTTTGTCTTTTTTTAGTGCAGATTCTTGCAAAGTTTTTTTCTTTTGCAAAGTTTCTTGAGCCGAAAAAACAACTTGTTTCAATCTTTCCCTATCTTTGACAAAAACACTTGATTTGGACAACCATTCTTTTTGATTAAAAGCATTTAAAATCGTTGAAACTTTGGTTCCCAAAACCCAAAACAAACTGCAAAAAGGATATTTGTCCGCAAGTCTTTGTATCAAAACCAACTCTTGCATAGACAATATTTCATCTTGCATGGACAGAATGTTATTAAGTTTTGTTTTATCCATAAAAATATACTCTACCTTATTTGACTTGCAAAGGTATAAAAAAAAATTATTATAAGAAAAAACAAACTCTTTTTTATTATAGCCACAGGTTTTTTTATGTTTTTTCATCTTATTTATAACTATTTTTACTCAAAAATGAGTATTGCGAGGATATGAGGAAGGATATAATTTTGCAAAAAATAAAGAACGAATTATAAAATTATACTAAAATGAAAAGAACATGTGTCGTTTTTGGTTCTACGACAGGAACCTGCGAGGATTTAGCCTCACGTATAGCATCAAAATTGGGTGTCAGTGATATTATCAACGCTGCTGATTTTAAGGCAGAAACTCTTAACAATTTTGATAATTTTATTTTAGGAACTTCCACTTGGGGTGCCGGTGATTTGCAAGATGATTGGTATTCGGGTGCTTTGGATGTCCTTAAAAGCGGAAGTCTTGGAGGTAAAACGTTTGCTATTTTCGGTTGTGGAGATGGAGATGGTTATGGTAATACTTTTTGTGCCGGTATGGCTGAATTGTACAACGCTTTGGAGGACAAGGGTGCAAATGTTATAGGCGAGGTTTCAACAGACGGATATACTTTTGATGGTTCAGATGCTGTTGTTGATGGCAAATTTGTCGGTCTTGCTTTGGATGAAACCAATGAAGCAGACAAAACTGACGAAAGAATAGACGCTTGGGTAGAGCAAATTAAACCTTTACTTTAACCACAGCCGATAATATTGGTCAAAACTCATACAAATCTTTTTAACATAATCAAACTTTAAGTATCAGGCTGAGGCTTGGTACTTTTTTATTTTGTTATTTTTATTTAACATTAAATTTGCTATAAAATACGCCTAAATTTTAGAAAATCCGTTTACTGAAAATCAATAAGTTACAAAATAAATTTTTGCACGCGTTTGGTCAGGTCGTAGAATCTTCGTAACTTTGCATAGAGAAATACCCCTAAGAGAAAATTTCCAAATTTTATCCTTATAACTACTTGATAATCAGTAAAAACGAATCGGCGATTCATTTTTATGAAACGGGCGAAGAAAAAATTTTTTCCTCAAAAAACCGCTCGAAAACGCTGAAAACCACGATTTT
>CAZITO010000026.1:0-23043 GCA_964542225.1 uncultured Bacteroidaceae bacterium
AGAATCTTCGTAACTTTGCATAGAGAAATACCCCTATCACAAAAATCTCAATTTTCACCCTTGTAACTACTTGGTAATCAATAATAACTAAACGCCGTTTCATTTTATCGAAACGCCGTTTCGTCGAAATGAAACGCCGATTCATTTTTACAAAACGGGTGAAGAAAAAATTTTTTCCTTAAAAAACCACTCGAAAACGCTGAAAATGACCATTTTTGCCCATTTTTGACCCTTAGAAAAAGGTTAAGTGGTTGATTATCAATGGTAGCACCCTTATTTTTGAATTTTTAATACCCATCAATTAAATTTCCCGAAAAAATATTTTTTGCCTCAAATTCAGTCTGTTTTCCGTAGGGCAAAGCCGCACCCGTTGGGTGTTTTTTAAGGGCAGAGCCGCACCCATTGGGTGTTTTAAAGGGCAGAGCCGTTAAGGGACAAAAGCCGTTACAGTTTGTTTTGTAACGGAAAATAGGCTCAGCCTATACCTCATAAAAACCTTGTGAGTGTGTTTAATTTAGTGGCATTTGAGTTTTGAGTCCAAAAAACTTTTTTCTGCCATATAGGAAGAACGCACTAAAGGACCACTTTCCACATTGGCAAAGCCCATTTGCATACCTATTTCTCTATATTTGGCAAACTGCTCGGGGGTGATATACTCCTTTACTTCCAAATGTTTTTTTGTAGGCTGCAAATATTGACCTATGGTAAAGAGTTGTACTCCGACTTTTCTCACATCCTGCATCAACTCAACAACCTCTTTTTCGTTTTCTCCCAGACCTACCATTATACCGGTTTTGGTCAAAAAACCTTTATCCGAAGCATATTGTAAAACCTTTAAACTTATATCATATTTTGCCCTTGAACGCGTTGCGTCGGAAAGTCTTTGTATGGTCTCCATATTGTGAGAAAAAATATCGGGTTTAGAAGAAAAAACAACATCTAATAACTCCTCTCGTCCGTCAAAATCGGGAGTTAATATTTCAATGGTTGTATTTGGGTTTAATTCTCTGATTTTTTCCACCGTTTGTTGCCAATGTTCTGCTCCTTTGTCGTCCAAATCATCCCTATCCACTGAGGTTATAACACAATGCTTTAAACCCATAAGTTTAACGGAGGAGGCAATCTTTTCGGGTTCGTTTTTATCCAAAGGCAGAGGCTTGCCCGTCATGGTAGCGCAAAACTTGCAAGAGCGGGTACAAATATCTCCCGCTATCATAAAAGTTGCCGTACCAATACCCCAACATTTGCTTGCATTGGGGCATTTTCCACTTGAACAAATGGTATGTAATTTGTTGAGTTCTACTATTTTCTTAACTTTTAAGTACTCCTCGCCGTTCTCCAATGATATTTTCAACCAAGAAGGCTTTCTTTTATTGTGTTCCATAATTACTTGCGTTTCAATATATAATGTTGTCTTTTCAACACACTTTCAGTTTTGATTATTACTCCCAATCTAAAAAAATCCACACTCACAAAAGCAACATTTTCCATTCTTTTTATTTTTTCCCAAATAGAAGATTTGTTTGCTGTCTTGTGTATATCCTTTATTATGATAATGATAACTTTATATTCTTTTAACTTTTGTATGATGGAATCATAATCATATAATTCCACAACCACATCTTTTGAAAAATAATCTTTTATTTCCTGCTCTATATTCTTTGTTTTTATATTGCTATATAAATCAAAAATCAAAGGAGAATGTATAGAATACTCATCCGTTGCTTTTAAGCAATATTTCAGATACTCTTTGAAATAAAAAAATATATTTTTCAAATACTCCATTTACGTAATACTTTTTTGCCCTGCGAAATTACAAAAAAAATACTTATGCAAAAACAAATTATCTATGATAATGCTTAAAACAAATAACAGATTAAGATTATTTATAAACCTTGTTTTTTTGTTTTGATTATCTCTATTATGCGGGAAGTTATGCTATCTTTGAATATGAATAATACGGAGGCGTAAACCGTCACTCCGCTCAGGGTCATAAGTGCCAATTTGTTTACCATACCGATATTAATTTTATTTTCAAAAAACAATACCACAGCCATAAGCACCACGGCAAGAATATAAACCAAATGAGAATAATTGAAATATTTCAGCCCCAATATTTTCTTTCCTATAAAAAACATGGAAAACGTTACTGCAAATTCTGCCAACAAGTAGGCCAAAGCCGCTCCGTCTTGACTAATTTTGGGTATAAACAACAAGCAAGCCAACACATCCACAATGCATCCAATGGTAACGCATTTTATGACTTTATCCATATGTCCCATAGGGAAAAGCATTTGTATTCCCATAACATTTGAAAGCGGTATAAAAAAGATGGTGAAAGAAATTATTTGACTTACACTCACAGAGGCAACGAAATCCGCTCCGGAAAGCAAAATCATAGCATACGGACTGACAAATATCAACCCCACAGCCATAGGCAAAGAAATGGCAAAAGAAAAATCATAGGACTTTTGAGCCATTTCCCTAAACTTTGCATTATTGCCGGTGGAAAGCAAATTGCTAAGACGTGGCAACATAACACTGCTTAAAGCATAGGTAATGGTTAATATGGTCATATTTAATTTCATTGCAGCAGTATAGTAGCCGGCGGCTGAATCGGACTGGAAAAAACCTAAAAAAACGGTATTCAATTGTGCATAAACACTTGTTACAATATTGAATACGAATATTTTGCCGACACCTTTAAAGTGTCTAAACGGATGCAGTGTCGTTATTTCTATATGTTTTCCGTTTAAGAGTTTGAATAATCGTAGAAAATTAAAAACATTACTTCCCAAAACACCAAAAACGGAAAAAAAAGCGTATGGCATTATATCCTCCTTTGTTTTGACAAATAAGAATAAATAAACTATGCTCAAAAGTCTTATTATTATTGCTCTGCAAGTTATGTATTTGAAATCTTCCACTGCTTGAAAAAACCATTCACAGCCTATGGTGGTAAACAAAATGCTCAACGAAAGCAATAGGAAAAGAGGTAAATCTTGATTGATTTGTTTTACGCAAAAGCCGAGTATGAACACAGCAACATAACCAATAAGGCTTAGTATTGTGTGCAAAAGAAGTATCTCCAAAGTAACGGTGTTCCTTTTACGTATATCATCCCTTACCTTTGCGACCTCCTTTATTGCATACAAGGGTATTCCCAAAGAGGTACAAAGAATGATAACATTGATAATACTCATAAAAGAATTTACATGCCCTATACCCTCAGGCAAAAGCACGCGAGAGGCATAAGGAAAAGTGATTAACGGAAGTAATACTTGCGTCAGAGTGTTTATTAAATTAAAGATATAATTGGTTTTTACACTCTTTGACATAATTTTAAAATTTCTTCTTCATAAAAAATACCCTATCCACAAATCGTGCTATCAATTGCAAAGAAGATTTATACCAGAATTTCCTATATATATATTGCTCTTCCACGTTGTTTACCTCTATTTTTTGAGGGTGTTTCAGTGGCAAAATATTATAAGTTGCCGTGTTGGCAAAAGGAGAATTAGGGTTTTTGCAATGCAGAGCATCTTTATCAAAACCGATATTGGAAACCAAGTTATATTTTGGTTCTATATTTAAGGCTCCATGTCTCAAAGAATAAAAAAGCAATTGCATATCCCAAGTATTATAACCTTGCTTTTTCATAGCAAGAAATTTTTCTATAAAGGCTCTTTTTTCGTGCTTAAAGAGTAAGGAGTTTTTTATGTTTGATTTAAATTCTTTGAGCGTATAATCTTTCAGATATATATCATAGTCCTTAAAAGCCCTTCGCCACGCAGCCCATCCCCATAGTTGTTGTGTATGAGTAAAGAAGTAAGACGATGAACTGCCTTCACTTTTGCCCACAACATTAAAGCCGGAAATGGTGAAAATATTTTCGTTATCCTTGTACTTTATAAGCAATTCGGCACAAAAGTCAAAAAAATCATCATTTACCAAGCAATCATGCTCCAACACTATTCCATATTCAACCAAAGAAAAATACCATTTTAAAAAAGAAGAAACAGCCTTTGCCGGCCCTATGTTTTCCGTCAAAAAAGATGTCTTTATTTCACATTTCCAGTCAATATTGTCCAATATCCATTCTCTGACTTCTTGTAGTTTTTGTGCTTCATCTTTTTCTTGTTTTCTTGCTCCGTCTTGAGCAATAAAAAACATTGTGGGTTGGTATCGTCTTATGGGTTCAAATACCTTTTTTACATATTCCAAACGATTGAAAACAATAAGTAATACGGGAACTTTTTCCATTTTTTACAGCCATTTTTCTTTTTTATACCAAGCAATAGCCTCTGCAACTCCTTTTTTCAGGTCATAATCTGCCTTAAAACCCAAATCTTTTTGCAAATCTGTTGTATTACATTCCCAATTTCTCGCTGCTAAAAGATTATACTTGTCTTTATTCAAGGTAAATTGTTTGCCTATCATTCTGCCGAAATTGTCCAAAAGTGTGGATATACATTTTACTATCCATAAAGGGAACCTGATGGATATTGTCCAAGTATTGAGTACTTGTTTGGTGATTTCGGAAAATTCACTATCGAGATAAACATTTCCATCAGAAACAAAATAGGTTTTTCCACTAAGTTCTCTATTCTCTGCCGCTAAAATACAAGCCTCGCACAAATCTTTGGCATAAATAAAGGTAAGTCTTTGTTTTGGTCGTCCAAGTGTTGCGTCTATATGTGATTTGATTGTTTTGAAATATACAAAATAATCTTTTTCCCTCTCTCCATAAACTCCGGTAGGACGCAATATTATGTATTTGTTTTTGCAATTATGATTTATATACTCTTCGGCTTTGAGTTTGCTTTTGCCATACATTGTGTTTGGAATATTTTTATCGGAAACTTCGGCTATGGTAAAGGGATTTTCTCCAGCCGGACCGTGTGCGGCAAAAGAAGACATATATATAAGCTTGCAGTCCAAATTTTCGATAGCATCAACAAGGTTTTTTGTATAAACATAATTCACCTTGTCAAATTCTTCTTGTGATTTGGCCTTGGTCAAGCCTGCAAGATGAAAAATTGTATCAAAGCACTCTTTTTGCAATTGCTGTTGTAAAACATTTGGGTCGTTGTATTGCAAATCTATAAATTTTAATTCAGGACTTTGCAGATATTTTTTATTTGAACTTTTTCTTATTCCAGCCCATACTTCAACATCATTTTTTGCCAAAAGCATATCACAAAGCGTGCTACCTATAAAACCGGATGCTCCCGTAACCAAAACTTTTTTCATTCCTACTGCTTTTTATGTTCTCTTTTTGATTAGAAACTTTTTTCAACAAATTTCTTTTCCAAAGAAAACGCAACTTTTTTCATATTATTGCAAAAGGACCATAATGCTATAAAAGTTTAATTTTTTAGTAGATAAATTTGTCAGATTAAAATTTTGTTATAATTTTGCACCTGCTTGGCTGTGTATGGTCAGGCGTTAAGAGTAACAATAATTATTATTTTAAGTTAAAAGTTTTTTTATGAAAAGATTCAAAAATCGCCTGCACGGTTTATATGCAGACTTGGGGAATCAACGTGTTTTAAACGTTGATATTCAAACAATTACCCCCCCCATCACAACTAACAACTTCTCGTTGGCTCAATAGGTTAGCCAAACTTCCTCTTTTCAGTATTTTATTTTTCTTTGCTTTCTCCGTTTCTCACTCGCAGCCGAGTAGAGGAGGAGAGCCTAATGCGAATGAATGGGTTGTAAATAGCATTCATTACAAAACTATTACTCATTACACCCCATACAATACCACATTACCTAAGGTACAGGTTATGGGTTTTGTGGGTGAAGCTTCTTTTATCTATCATGTACAAATACCAAGTACAGTCACGGTTAATACTCTGTTTGGACCACAAGAGTTTGTTGTAACGGAGATAGTGGACAGTGCTTTTGCTCGAGATACATACATAAACCAAATAACTCTTGGTGATTCATTAAGGGTAATAGGGAGAAAAGCATTTGCAGCAAGTCAAATAACTAATTTGACTATTCCAAACAAAGTTTTGCAGATAAGAGACGGTGCTTTCCAAAATTGTAGACAATTAACTACCCTAAAAATCGGAGATTCTGTGAATCTGATACAGGACAATGCTTTTAAGAATTGTTCTGCTTTAAGAACTGTTTCATCTTTTGGAATAGCGTTACAGACAATAGGTGCTTCTGCATTTGAGAATTGTACATCTTTGCAAAGTGTATCCAATATTCCGGCAAGAGTGCAAACCATAGGCAACTATGCTTTTAAGAATTGTAGGGCTTTAACAGATATAAAATTAAGCGTGATGGATAGAGTATTGGGTTCCAATGTAACAGGAATATATCCTACAGAATTGGTAAGCATAGGTACCAGTGCTTTTGAAGGATGTGGTTTTAATACGACCATACATATTCCTAAGAATGTACAGATTATAGGAGATAAGGCTTTTCATAATTGTAGCAATATGTCCGGTGTAACTTTTTCTAATACTTTGGCTGTATTGACGACCATAGGAGACCATGCTTTCAGCAATACCAAAATAAACAGTGTAAATATTCCGCACACTGTAACAACAATAGGTGCATCTGCATTTGCTAATTGTAGTCAATTGGCAAATGCGACCATAGGTAAAGGTGTAATATCTATTGGAGACAGTGCTTTTTTTACTTGTGCCAATCTGACTCGATTTACCGTGAGAGACAATCAACCCTTAGCCTTACAAAAGGTAGGAAGATTTGCTTTCAAAAATTGTAGAAAATTAATAAAAGTAGATTTGGGTGACGTTTTAACAACCATAGAATATGATGCTTTTCACTCTTGTCCGAGTTTGAGAGATATTGTTTTGCCTAATAGTTTGCAAACCATTGCAGGCGGTGCTTTTGCCGGTGATACAAGTTTGACCTCCATAAATATTTCAAATAACATCACAATAATAAACGGATATACTTTTTATCAATGTAAAGGTTTAACTCATGTAACACTTCCTAATAGCGTAACAACAATAAACAACAACGCTTTTGAAGACTGTACTAAATTGCGAAACATAATTATGGGAGATAGTGTTACATTTATAGGTGCAAGAGCGTTTCAAAATTGTAGCAATTTGACTGCTGTGGCTTTGCCTAATTCTTTACAAACTATAAACGACGGTGCATTTGCCAAATGTGTTTCATTGGGTACCATAGTTTTCCCTGATAATGTGGTAACCATAGGTGCCAAAGCGTTTGAAAATTGTACGGGTTTAACACAAGTAGTAATTGGAAAAGGCGTAGCAACCATAGGTGCAAGCGCTTTTATGAATTGTTACAATATAAGCACGATGATTTTGGACAGCCAAAATACTCACTTTGATTCTCGTCAAAACTCCAACGCTATTATAGAAACCTCTACAAATAAATTGATATACGGTACTCACAACACAACCATTCCACAAACAGTAACAAGCATAGGTGGTGGAGCCTTTGCAGGAAATCGCCAATTACAAACCATAGATATTCCTAATTCCATAACATCCATAGAAGCAGAGGCTTTCAAGGATTGTATTGCATTGGCCAATGTAAAAATAGGCAATGCTGTGCAGACCATAGGTCAGAAGGCTTTTATGGGCTGTACATTGTTGACAAGTGTAGTTATTCCTAACGGAGTAGTAACCATAGACCAAGATGCCTTTAACGGATGTAGTGGTATAACACGTCTGTTTTTCGGTAATAAATTAAAAACTATATGCGAAGGAGCGTTTAAGAATTGTACAGGTTTGACCGAGGTAACTTTCCCTAAATCTGTAGATTGGATAAAATTTTCTGCATTTGAAGGCGCTTCAAACATAAAAATCATTACTTTCTTGGATGATGTTTATTCTCGTAGTAGTATGCTTAGCGTAGATGGATGCCTTGGTAACATAGTTGACACTATTTACGTACCCGGACTTCAATTTGAGCGATATCACGGAGACTTTGGTCGTTCTAATGACAGTAAAATAAAATCTTTAGGAAATGTTTCATTAAAAGTCGGTCAATGGAATTTTATATCAGGTGCCGCCAATAAAAATGTTAAGCATTGGGCTACCAACATAGTTATATCTCCAAGCGAAGAGGCTATGTATTATCCTTTTTATACAACAGACAAAACAGATTTGTTGACAACCGATTATAACAATTGTAATTATGTTGCATTGGAGTATGATTACACCATAAATAATTGGAAAACAAACTATATGACTCCTAATGAGACATTGACAGAGGGTGCAGGTTATTTTGTTTGGCCGTTTAATGAAAATGTAAAAGGCACTCAAATAACCACAGACGATAGCACCATATGGATGCACCGTTATTTGAAAACAACGGGAGAATTCACCTATACAACCATATCAAACAACGGACAGAATGCTACTCCGGGTGTAGGCACGGGCTATTGGTTTGCACTTGCCAATGCATTGGATGAGAAAGTCACTTACTTTTTAAATAATGGTAACACAGAAAATATCACCATAAACGGAGCAGGTATTCAAGGTAATAAAATGTACGTTTATAGAAATAAAGCATGGCAAGCCTTGAATAGTGGGCAGGACATCAATCCCGGTGAAGGTATTATGGTGGCTGCGCCTGTTGCCGGCAAAACAGCGACCATTAAGGCTAAGCATTCTATACCGAATTGGCACCCTATGAGTCTGCCTCAACAAGAGTCAGTACAAACAACAGAAGAAAACGAAGGCATAAAATTCACTTTCACGGCAAACGGACAAACAAGCCATTTATATGCAAAACAAATGACAGATGCAGAAGATGGTTTTGAAATAAATGATGCTTATATTTTGTTTTCTTTGGACGAGGAGCAAATAGAGCCATACTTTTTAGTTGATAACAATGCTATACAATACAATCGTTACAACTCCGACAGCTATTCTTGTGCCGTTAATTTCCATGCAAGAACAATAGGGGGATTGGGACGGTTGAGTGTTAGCGATGTGCCTGAGGGAACAACGGTAAGTATAGTGGATTTGGAAAACAATAATGAGACTGTTTTGGAGGATAATGTTTTTGAGTTTGACGTGCAAGTAGGAGAGAACTCAGACAGATATCTTATAAAAATAGTTAAAAATAATTCTTCTCTAAATACAGCTGCTCAAAACGAAGCAAATATCTCTATTTGGAACAACAATAAAGAGATATTTATAAAGGGAGAAAAGTTGCAAAAAGTGGAGATATACAACACTGTTGGACAAAAGGTTTATCAAAGAGAAATAAGTGGCGATGCTTATAACTTTACCTTTGATAATGAAGGTGCTTACATAATAAAAGCAACTTCTGAAAACGGAATCAAATCCCAAAAAGTAGTAATAAAATAATAAGTTCTAAATATTAGGTTACTATAAGTTATTATGAGTTGCCGGCTTACCTTTATTTTTATAAGAGGCATAGCCATCACTATATCAAACTCAACAAACTTGTTTAACTTGTATAAACTCATAGATAACTGTAGTAACCTTTATATTAGAAAATGATAAATTATAAACATTAACAAAGAAAAAGTAAGATGAAAAATATAAAAAAGATAATATTATTATTTAGTTTTATGGTAATGGGTGGAACTATGTATGCGCAAACGCCAGAACCTCCAACTCCACCAGATCCGGGTAATACAGGAGGAAAACCTTCTTCTGCTACGGATAGCGGAAGGGCTCCTATCGGTACGGCAACGGCATTGTTGATAGGTTTAACGGGAGGTTGCGTAGCCTACAAGGTTAGACGCAACTCGGCAAGAAATGAAAACGAATAATCCATAAACGTAGCGGACGAGAAAAAATACTCTCAACGCACTTTTAACCGTTGGCAACGAAACTTTCCCCAAAAGTTCGTTGCCTTTGTTTATAATCTAATTAAGAATAATAAAACAGATAAAGTTGCGTTATAAACTATGTATAAAAAAATAAACATATACAAAGCAATGAGACAAATTATAGAATGTGTACCCAATATTAGCGAGGGTAACAATGAAGATATTATAAAACAAGTTGTAGCCGAGATAGAAAAAGTTGAAGGCGTAAAATTACTTGATGTAGACCCGGGAAAAACAACCAATCGTACGGTTATTACCTTTGTTGGAGAACCGCAACAAGTTTGCGAAAGTGCTTTCTTGGTAGTAAAAAAGGCACAAGAACTTATTGATATGAGAGGACATCATGGAGACCACCCAAGATTTGGTGCCACAGATGTTTGTCCTTTGATACCTGTGGCAAATATCACAATGGAAGAAGTTGTTGAGTACGCAAGGAAACTTGCTCAAAGAATAGCCACAGAGTTGGAAATACCTGTTTATTGCTATGAAAGTGCTGCTTTCAAGACGGAAAGAAAAAATCTTGCTGTTTGTCGTCAAGGAGAATATGAGGCTTTGAGCAACAGAATTTCTACAGAAGACCAAGCACCTGATTTTGGGCCAAAGCAATGGAGTGAAAAAGTTGCCAAAAGTGGTGCTACCGCAGTAGGAGCAAGAGATTTCCTTTTGGCCGTAAATTATAATCTAAATACAACTTCCACTCGTAGAGCAAATGCTATTGCTTTTGATGTCAGAGAAAAGGGCAGAAAAATGCGTGAGGGTGGCAAACCTACCGGTAAGGTTATTTTGGATGAAAATGGAAAAGCAAAATGGCAACCGGGTACTCTTAAAGGAACAAAGGCTATTGGTTGGTTTATAGAAGAGTACGGCATAGCACAAGTTTCCATGAATATTACAAATGCCAACGAGACTCCTTTGCATGTGTGTTTTGATGAGGTGTGCGACAAGGCTGCAAAACGTGGAGTAAGAGTAACAGGAGTGGAAATTGTTGGTTTGGTACCAAAGAAAACCCTTATAGATGCAGGTAAATACTATCTTGCAAAACAACAAAGAAGCCTTGGAGTAGATGAAGAAACTTTGGTAAAAATAGCCGTTAAGTCAATGGGTTTGGATGATTTGAAACCTTTCAATCCTAAGGAAAAGGTTATTGAATACATGATAGAAGACAACAACCAAAAGAAATTGATAGACCTTACTTGCAAAGGCTTTGCCAATGAAACCGCTTCAGAAAGTCCTGCTCCGGGAGGAGGAAGTATTTCTGCATACGTAGGCTCTCTTTCTGCCGCTTTGGCTACAATGGTGGCAAATCTTTCTTCTCACAAACCAGGATGGGACGATAGATGGAAGGAATTTTCCGACGTAGCCGAAAAGGGTCAAGCCATAAAGGATGATTTGTTACACCTTGTGGATGAGGATACAAATGCTTTCAATAAGATAATGAATGCCTTTGGCTTGCCAAAGAAAACAGATGAGGACAAAGCAAAAAGAACACAGGCTATACAAGAAGCCACAAAATATGCTATTGAAGTACCTTATAAGACTTTGCAACGCTCATTTGATTGTTTTGAGATATGCAAACAAATGGTAGAAACGGGCAATCCTAATTCTGTAACCGATGCGGCAGTGGGCATACTTTGTGCAAGAACTGCTTGTATAGGTGCATTTATGAATATGAAAATAAATTGTGCTTCATTGGAGGATAAAAACTTTGTGGAGGATATTCTCGCAAAAGGTCAAAAACTTGTGGACGAGGCTTGCAAAATAGAAAAAGAATATACTGCAAAGGTAATGGAGATGATAAGCAAGTAATAATAAATACTAATAAAAAATTTTTCTATGAGGCAGTGGTGTTTTGTATAAAAAGCCACTGCCTTATCTGTTTATTATGCAAAAAAATACAGTCAAATAAAAATAAAAAGCACCTTTTTTTCGTTTGTGCAAATAAAGAGATTAAATTAGAAGAATGAGTGAGTTTAAAGTAGGCGATAAAGTAAAATTTTTAAACCGTACAGGTGGTGGAATTGTTACGAAAGTGGTTTCTCCCTTAGTGGTACACGTACAAGAAGATGGTTTTGATATTCCCACTCTTACAAATGAAATAATACTTGACCATGTAGAAGACAAGTCGGGCAAGATATTTACCTCTGAATATAAAGAAAACAAAGAAAATATCTCTTCTCAGACAAAGCAGGAAAACAATTTTTCCAATACAAACATAGAAAAAGTATTTCTTTCACGCAAAGGACAGCAAATAGATAAAGGAGTTTATTTAGCCATTGTACCAAAAGACCAAATGTGGATATTAACTCAAGGTTTTGATGTTTATCTTATCAATAACACCGAATATTCTGTATTGTATTCTGTTTTTTTAAGACAAGAGAATGGTATGTTTAGAGGAGAAGATTTTGGCTCTTTGGAAAATAAGGAAAGGGTACATCTTGACTATGTAAAACCTGCTCAAGCAGAAAAATGGGCAGAGGGATGCATACAGATTTTGTTGCATAAGGATGAGGATGATAAAGTTTATTCTCCAATATCATATAGTTTAAAGATAAGAAAAGGTAAATTTTATAAAGAGGGCTGTTTTGAGCAGAGCGACCTTGTTGGAGAAAAAGCAATGGTATTGCCTATTGCTTTGCTTAAAGACCAAAATATTTTTGTGGAAAAAGATGAAGAGAAAAAACTTTTGCAAAAAATCAAAATAGAAAAGCAGGATATTAAAGTAATTGAGCCAAAGAAAGAAGTGTCTTTTTTTGACAAACACATTGTTGGTAAAAATGAGGCTGAGGTAGATTTACATATAGAAGAATTGACTGAAAATGACGAGAAGATGCAACCTTTTGAGAAACTTTCCTTGCAAATGGAGTACTTTAAAAAATGTCTTAATGAAGCAATAGAACGTAATTTTGATAAAATAATATTCATACACGGAGTAGGACAAGGAGTTTTGAAAAAGAATATAGAGGATGAACTCAACAAATATTCTTTTATTCATTATTTTCCTGCTTCTATGCAAAAATATGGTGTAGGAGCAACAGAGGTTTGGATAGGAAAAAATAGGAAATAACTCTATTCATAACTAAGGCGTATAATATTTCCTTTCCGATTGAAATAAAGATAAACATAAACTTATAATACGAAAATAGACATGAAATTATTGAAATTTTTATTCTTGGTTGTTATACTTGGAATTCAAACTTTTGCTTATGCTCAACAGGGTAGGTATAATATCACAGGTAAGGTTATAGATGAGAATACCTCCGAAGCCCTTCCTTACGTTAGTGTTGCCCTTATGCGAATTGCGGACTCTACCATAATAGACGGAGGTATAACCACGGACGCTGGTACTTTTACTATTCAAAATCGTTCTAATGGAAAATATATATTAAGATGCTCCTTTGTAGGATACAAAGACCATTACAAAGACATAGAGGTTAAAAATGCTTCTTTGGATATAGGTACGGTAAAATTGGCTTCCACGGCAGAGACTCTTGAGGCTGTAACCGTTGTCGGAGCAAAACAAATGATGGAATATAAATTGGATAAAAGAGTTATAAATGTAGACCAAAATCTTGTTTCAACGGGTGGAGATGCAAGTGATGTTTTGGAAGATGTGCCAAGCGTGGAAGTTGATGATGAGGGCAATATATCTCTTAGAGGTGCCTCAAATGTAACTCTTTTGATTGATGGTAAACCTTCCACCATGTATGGAAATGATGTTGCCACTGTTTTGGCACAAATACCGGCTTCTCAAATAGATAAAATTGAAGTAATCACAAATCCTTCTGCAAAATATAACCCTGAGGGTATGAGCGGAATTATAAACATTACTTTGAAAGAAAAAGGAAATATGGGTTTTAATGGCAATGTAAATCTTTCTTTGGGTTCTGCCCTAAAAGAATGGATGCCAAGGGAAAGACTTTCAACCACTCTGAATTGGTCAAATAATAAATTTTCTCTTTCCGCTTCTGTGGATGTTGATTATAACAAAAGAGGGATGATAACCGACAATCTTAGATTTATGAAAGGTGTTAACGGAGGAACAACGGACTTGATACGTACCAGAAGAGACGGGGGTGAGAAAGGTTATGGTGGCGGTGCTCGTTTGGGTGGAGAATGGTACATTAATAAATACAATACATTGTCCTTAAATTTTAATACTCATTATCATAATACCAATGATGACTATTCCACTACAAGAAATCAAAATCTTCTTGCAACTACTCCGGATGATAGAAACAATATTGATGAAAGCAACGGTGATAATGATGGAACGTTCAACAACATAGGGCTTACTTATCAGAAGGAGTTCAAAGATAATAAAGAGCAGTTGTTTTATGTAAGTGGAACTTGGAACTGGGGTAAGTTTCATAGGCAAACAATGGACAAAATCACATACGATGATGCAGGTGAAATATATAGAGGCTCCACTATAACAAACTATATGCGTGGCGATACCTCTGAAAGCAACAGCCACAGAGCCATGGTGGATGTTCATTACGTACATCCTTTTGGCGAAAAATCACAATTGGAAATAGGTTATAACCTTAATTACAATGAGAGTTCTTCCACCTCCATTACTTCCTATGACACCAATGGTAATAAAACAAGAAATTTAATAGAAAGTTATGACTTTGATAGAGAGGAATTTATACATGCGCTTTATGCTACCTATGGTTTTCAACTTGGAGGATTTTCAGCACAGTTGGGGCTGAGAAAAGAATTCGTAAACAACGATTTTACAAAAACGGATTTTCTTGGAGAGAAAACTAATTTTGACAAAGATTATAACCCATGGTATCCTACCGTGCATGTCTCTTATCAACTTAACAAAATGAATTCTTTCCAACTATCATATTCTCGACGCATACGTAGACCTGACCCTTGGACAATGATGCCAAACATAGACCGTACCAACAAAGAATACCTTCGTTTTGGCAATCCTAATATAGACCCTGAATACACCAATGCTTTTGAATTGGGCTGGTCTTTGATGTTTCATAAAACAACTATTTTTACCTCTGCTTACTATCGTCAAATAAGCAATGGTATGACACGTTTTCAATTCTTGTGGAATGAGGAAAATGCTAATTACTATGGTTTTGACTGGGCATGGGAATCAGCAAGCAATGAAGGAGAAAATGTTACGGCACAAACTTTTGTAAACCTTGCTCATTCCTCCAACTATGGTCTTGAGGTAATTGTTGACAGAGATATTACAGATTGGTGGAAAGCAAATTTGAGTATGAATTTCTATGGTTCTTATCAAGATGGTTCTGCTCTGAATTATGATGAGACAACATCATTTAACTTTGATGCCAAACTTAACACCACAATAACCCTTCCTAAAAACTTTACCATCCAACTTTCCGGTAGATATTATGCTCCAAGAAAAACGATTCAAGGAAGATACTATTCAAGATATGATGTTGATTTTGCTATAAGAAAATCGCTTTGGAATAAGCAAGCCAATATAGGTTTGAATTTCCGCGATGTATTTGATACAAGAGGCGGTTTTGGTTATGCTTTTACCGACCAATACATATCCTTTACAAAACGTCATCCTTACTCTCGTAGTGTAAGATTATCATTTTCTTACAACTTTGGCAAAACTGCCAATATGAAACGCAATAAAGTTAGACCTCAACAATCCAATGGTTCTGAATATTCCGGTGGCTCCGGTGAAAGTTATGACGAATAAGTCTTTGATTTTTGATAAAATAAGAAGAAAATATGTTGCCTTAACTCCCGAAGAGGAGGTAAGGCAACTTACTATAAATATACTCAATAAAGAGTTTAATTATCCTTTAACCCGTTTCTCGCTTGAGGCACAAATCAATGTTGGAAAAACCTCGAAACGTTATGATATAGTAGTCAGAGATAAAGATGCCAAACCTTTTATGTTGATAGAATGCAAGGCAAAGAATATTCCCATTACGGAGAAAACTTTTATACAAGCCACCAATTACAACATACAAATTAATGCTCCATATATACTATTAACCAATTCTCTCACTACACTTCTTTTTTATAAATCATCGGAGGGTTATGTACAGATAAAACAAATACCTACTCTAATTTGATACTTATTTTGTGTATTCTTAGAGTAGGTTATTTTTAATTATTGTTGTAATAATATGCTTTTTCCTATAAATTTAGGCTTAAGATACTATTGCAAAAGAATTTCTCTTACCTTGTCCTCTATCTCTTGTTCCAATTCTGGGTTATCTTGCAGAAGTTGTTTTACTGAGTCTCTGCCTTGTCCTATCTTTGTATCTCCATAAGAGAACCATGAGCCACTTTTCTTTATTATATCGTGTTCTACTGCTATATCTATAATTTCTCCAAGTTTGGATATACCCTCTCCAAAAATCAAATCAAATTCTACTTGTTTGAAAGGCGGAGCAACTTTGTTTTTTACTATTTTTACTCTGACATGATTGCCGTAAGGAGTGTCGCCTTCTTTCAATGTTTGCACTTTTCTTATATCCAAACGTACGGAAGCATAGAATTTAAGAGCATTTCCTCCTGTCGTTGTTTCCGGGTTGCCATACATTACACCTATTTTATCACGCAATTGATTGATAAATATACAACAACATTTTGTCTTGCTTATGGTTGAGGTCATTTTTCTAAGTGCTTGAGACATCAGGCGGGCTTGCAGTCCCATTTTGCTTTCACCCATTTCTCCGTCTATCTCGCTTTTTGGTGTAAGAGCGGCAACAGAGTCTATTACTATGATATCTATTGCTCCGGAGGAAATTAAGTTTTCTGCTATTTCCAAAGCCTGCTCTCCGTTGTCTGGTTGTGATATATAAAGATTATCTACATCAACGCCAAGTTTTTGTGCATAAACACTATCAAAAGCATGCTCGGCATCTATAAAGGCCGCTATACCGCCACTTTTCTGAGCCTCAGCAATGCAATGTATGGCAAGTGTTGTTTTACCTGAAGACTCTGGGCCATATATTTCAACAACTCTTCCACGTGGCAGACCGCCGACACCCAATGCTATATCCAAGGCAAGAGACCCTGTTTTTATTACATCCACCTGTTCCATTGTTCTGTCACCCAATTTCATAACAGAACCCTTGCCATAATTTTTCTCTATCTTACTTAATGTTGCCTGGAGAACCTTTAATTTTTCCAATTTCTCGTTATTCTCACTTACTTGCTCTTTTGCCATACTGTTTTTAGCGTTTATTGTTTATAATTTTATTTTCTGCCTTAGCATTTTTACAAAATTACAATATTTTTTCCAAATTTTGTTTAAGCCCTGTTTATGTTTGTTTCTCTTTTGACTATTTGCATAAAATCTCCACCTTCTCTTATGTATTTTCCATATTGTTGGGCATTTGCAACAAAGATTTTATAATCTTGCAAAGAGAGTGAGGCTATTTTTTCGTCCAACTCTCTCAGAGAATTTACAACAAGCCCTAATTTTTTATCTTCCACAATATGAGCCAAACCACAATCTTTATGTGTAATAACCGGAATACCTGCAACAAGATACAAAGACATTTTGTGCGGTGCATTATATTTAAGATACTCTCCCAACATACCTTGTAAAGAGTCTATACTTGTTCCATTCCATACCAATCCCCAACCGGACTCAATAGAGGAGACTTCGTTTGGTGCAAATTTTCCCATATAACTTTTGTCCTTATACGGAGTCAAATCCACATTGGCATTAAAGCCATAAAATCTTACTTTTATATTCCTAAATTCCAATCTCAAAAAATCATAAAGAAAGTCGGAGTTTGATAAACTGCCGGCAAAAGCCACAATGTTTTTCATATTCAAAAGTTTTTCTTCCTCTATCATTTTATCTGTGGTGTGATAAGGGAAGAAATGTAAGCACTCCATTTTGCACTTTGCTCCATATTTTACAGCGAGTTTTTTCATATTTTGAGCATGCAAGATAGTAAAATCAGACAGATTAAGAAGTCTTATTTCTTTCTGCATATTTTGTTTATACAGCAAATAATGCAAGTCCATTGTTATGAAATATATCTTACATTGTTTTGTTTTTAAGAGTTTTAAAAACAAAACATAAAAAACATACAATAGAGGCTCCGGATGTTCAAACCAAACATTGTCTCCTTTGTCTATGTATTTTAAAGCCTTGATATGATTAACCATTTTATAAAAAGAGCGTAAGGGAGCAAGTTTGCTATGTCTGTATTTGACATCCAAAATATCAAAACCTGCTCTTTCGCAGAAATAACCAATATCCGCTCTTGCTTTAATGTATGGAGTATAAGGTTTATCTCCTTTGTCGTAGTATATCATTTGAGGGTTAATCAAAATATTTTTCATAAGCCTTTTATTTTTTTTAAAATTCATTCAATACTTTTTCCACTATAGGTGCCATATCATAATACTTGTACTCTGCCAAACGACCTGCAAAACACACATTCTTTTCTTTTTGAGCCAATTCTTTATATTGCAGATATAGTTTGTCGTTCTTACTATCGTTTATAGGGTAATAAGGTTCTATTTCCTCTCTCCATTCTTCCGAATACTCTTTTGAAATAACGGTTTTATTGTTCTTATAAACATCTTCTCCAAAACATTCAAAATGTTTATGCTCAATAATTCTTGTATAAGGCGTTTCTTTGTCGGTATAATTCACAACCGCATTGCCCTGATAGTTGGCGGTGTTTTTTATTTCGGTGTCAAATCTTACGCTTCTGTATTCCAATTTGCCAAATTCATAATCAAAATACTCGTCTATTTTTCCTGTAAATATTACTTTCTCCGCAACAGAATCAAAATAATCTCTATTTTCAAAGAAATCCGTATTTACCCTCAGTTCACAATTTTTCAACAAGGCTTCTATCAATTTATTATATCCTCCAATTGGAATACCTTGATAATTGTCGTTAAAATAATTGTTATCAAATACAAATCTCACAGGTAATCTTTTGATAATAAAAGCAGGCAAATCTTTACATTCTCTGCCCCATTGCTTTTCCGTATAACCTTTAATTAGTTTTTCAAAAATATCGTCTCCTATCAAAAGCCTTGCTTGTTGCTCCAAATTTTGAGCCTCCGTTATACCTTTCTCTTTCATTGCTTGGTAGACTTTGGCTCTTTGTTGTTCCAATTTTTCTTTTGCTTCTTGTGGAGTTTTCACCTGCCACATTTGATAAAAAGTATTCATATTAAAAGGCAAATTATACAAATTACCTTTGTAATTTGCTACGGGCGAGTTGGTGTATCTGTTAAACTCCACAAAAGAATTTACAAATTGCCAAACCTTTTTGTTTGAGGTGTGAAATATATGCGCCCCGTATTTATGCACATTGATTCCTTCTATCTTTTCGCAGTAAAGATTACCCCCCCCCATACTACGTTTATCTATTACCAAACACTTCTTTCCTCTTTCAGATAGTTTGTGAGCGTACATACTGCCACACAACCCTGCTCCCACTATCAAGTAATCATATTCTTTCGTTCTCATATTTTTTCTCTTTTGTTTCTATCCAACGTCCATCCTCTTTTATCATACCTATAAGTTTGTCCAATGCCTCCTGTTCTCTTACATTGTTATAAACCAAACGCCCTTTTCTATACAAATTAACTTTTCCTTGTCCGCAACCTATATAACCATAGTCCGCATCTGCCATTTCTCCCGGTCCATTGACTATACATCCCATTACGGCTATTTTTACTCCCGCGAGTTGTGAGCATTGTTTTTTGACTTTTTCCAACGCTTCTTGTATGTTATATTTTGTTCTTCCGCACGAAGGACAAGCAATAAATTCTGTCCTAAATACCTTTGTTCCCGTAGCCTGTAATACTTGCTCTTTTAACTGTCTGTCTTTCCAATATAGAGTTTTTTGTTTGCCGTCCATAAGTTTTTTTGAAACAAAAGAAATTTTTCTTATTTCTTTTTCCTCTTTGTTGAAAATGATATTTTTCTTTTCAAAATAAACATCCTCAAACGCCGAAGCAAGATTCAGAGCAACGGGTATTTCGTTTTCGGGCTTTTCGGTCAAAGAAACTCTTATTGTATCTCCTATTCCCATGGAGAGCAAAGAGCCTATTCCACAAATGCTTTTTATTCTTCCGTCCTCACCATTGCCGGCTTCGGTTACGCCAAGATGAATGGGAAAATTAAGATTCTCTTTTTGCATCTTGTCTATCAGTATTTTGTTTGCCTCATACATAACTTTTACATTGCTGGCTTTCATGGAAACCACAATATTATAAAAGTCCATTTGGGCAAACATTTTCAAAAATTCCATAGCACTCTCGGCCATAGCCAAAGGAGTGTTGCCGTATTTATAAAGTATTCTCTTGGAAAGCGAGCCATGATTAACACCTATTCTTATGGCTGTAGAGTGCTTTTTGCATATTTCCACGAGAGGAAAAATATTGTCCGTTGCTTTTTTTAGAATGTCTCTATATTGTATTTCGTTAAAATTTTCTTCCCATCGTTTGTCTACGTAGTTTCCCGGATTTATTCTTATTTTTTCCACCAAAGAGGCAGAAATTTCCGCAGCCTTAGGGTTAAAATGTATATCTGCAACCAAAGGAATTTGGCAATTTCTTTTAATTAATTCGTTTTTAATATTATAAAGGTTGTTTGCTGTCTTTTCGTCAGATGAGGTTATTCTAACCATTTGACAACCACAATCGGCAAGACGCAAAACCTGTTCCATAGTAGCCTTTGTGTCAAGTGTATCGGTGTTGGTCATACTTTGTACAACTATCGGTAAATTACCTCCTATGCCAATATTTCCAACCCTGACAATACGTGATAAACGCCTTTTTATCGGCAAATTGCTATGAATAAAATTTTCCATTATCCCCAATTTCGTTTGCATTAGAGTGCAAAGATATAATATTTTTGATTTATTTTCGTTTCTTAAAATACATTATGTAGATTTGTCGTAAGCCATCGGCAAAATCAATATCCTCTTGTGGAATCCCAATGTATAGGCGTTTTTGATAATTGTTTTTGGAATTAAGAGTTTCAAAAAGAAAAAATACTTTTGTGTGTATACATTGTTGATTGATAACCACGATTCTTTTTCGTACAATATTTTTCATTTGGTGAAAAGTGTGGATGCTTCTTGCGAGGTGCGTATTGTTGAGGTGGAGAATGTTAGAAAAAAAGATATACTTTCGGCAAGACGTGTTATTATTTCTCCCGGTCCGGGACTGCCAACGGAGTCCTCTTATCTTATGCAGGCTGTAAAATGGGTGGAAAAAGAATGTCCTCTGTTGGGTATTTGTTTGGGGCATCAAGCCATAGCCCTATATTTTGGCGGCTCTTTATTGCATCTTGCAAAACCTTGCCATGGAGTACAAAGCACTTTGCAAATAAAAGATAAATCTCCTATGTTTAAGCATATAGAACAAACAAAAGTTGCTCGTTATCATTCTTGGACGGTAGATAAAACCACGTTGCCGAAACAATTGCAAATAACTTCTTTTTCTGAAGATGGTTGTATAATGTCCTTTCAACACAAGCATTTGCCTATTTGGGGAATGCAATTTCACCCTGAATCTTTTGTTACAATGGATGGTTATCAAATGGTAAGCAATTTTTTTAAATTATGATAAATTTTATTTCCACAAAACAGGCAACCTCTTTAATGAATAAGTTGGGGAAAGAGGGAAAAGATTTTCTTTTTGCTTTTGATTATGAATTGACCAAAGCCTTGGTTGTAGAGCAACCGCTCAAACAAAAAGAAATTCTTTTCTCTGTGGGCGGTTATACAAATAGCGAAAATATACAGCCTAAGCACAAGGTTAATATTTCTCCTTGCTTTATAAAATATTCTTCTTATGAGAAAGGTTTTGAATTGATAGAAAAATCTCTTTTGCGTGGAGATTCTTATCTTGCCAACTATACCGTGTCCACTCCCATAGAAACAACACACTCTTTGCAAGAAATATTCTATTCTGTCAATAGTCTTTTCAAAATCTATGTACCGAATGCTTTTGTATGTTTTTCACCTGAGCGTTTTGTAAAGATAGAGGACAATAATATTTTTACCTATCCTATGAAAGGCACAATAGACGCTTCTTTGCCACATGCTTCTACCACAATTTTAAACGACAAAAAGGAAACCGCCGAGCATATAACGATAGTAGACCTTTTGAGAAATGATATTGGTATGGTGGCAAATAATGTAAGAGTAAAAAGATTTCGTTACATAGATGAAATAAAAACCAATCAAGGCTGTATTTTGCAGGTCAGTAGTGAAATAGTCGGAGATTTGGACAAAAATTGGTATTCTGTTTTGGGAGATATAATATTAAAACTTTTGCCCGCGGGTTCTATTTGTGGTGCCCCTAAACAATCCACAATACGAGCGATTGCCCAAGCGGAGAATAAGAGGAGAGGATTTTACACGGGGGTGTTTGGCTATTTTGATGGCAATAAACTTGACAGTGCCGTGCTTATAAGATTTGTGGAAAAAGAGAGCAATAATTATTTTTTTCGCTCCGGGGGAGGCATCACTGTAAATAGCGATTGTAAAAAAGAATATGAAGAAGTCAACCAAAAAATATATTTACCCTTATGAACTATAGCCCAATATTTATAGAAACCATTCGCATAACGGAAGGGAACATTTTTTCTTTAAATCACCATCAAAAAAGAGTAAATAAAACCCTTACAGACCACGCTTTGCCTCCATTGGATATAACAAAATTGTTATATAACTTACCTTTAACAATTCCCAAGCCTATATGTCGTTGCAGAATAACTTACGGACAAATACCTGTTCAAATATCTTTTTTGCCATACACTCCTATTGTACGCAAAAGAGTAAGAATAATGAAAAACGATAAAATATCCTATTCCTACAAATATGCCAATCGGACACAAATAGAGGAAGTTTTTCGCCTTGCCAATAGTGATGATGTAATAATAGTAAAAGAGAATATGATTACGGACTCCTCTGTTGCCAACCTTGTATTTGAAAACAAAGAAGGACTTTTTACTCCTGCCACTCCATTGCTGAAAGGGACAGAAAGACAAAGGTTGCTTGATGAAGGAATAATATCTTTGAGAAAAATTTCTTTGGACAATCTTAACGAATATGACAATATTTATTTTATCAATGCAATGATGCCTTTTGGGACAATGCCTCCACTTTCAATTGCAGATTTGGAGTACTAAGCCTTGTAAAACACCCAATGGGTGTGGCTTTGCCCCATAAAAACAGGCTGAATAAGAGTAGAAAAATATTTTT
>CAZITO010000027.1:0-22626 GCA_964542225.1 uncultured Bacteroidaceae bacterium
TGTTCGGCGTCAAAGACGGCTTTAATATAATTATTGGAAACCCTCCGTATGTGCAACTGCAAAACAACGGCGGTCTGCTTGCCAATATGTATGAAGGACAGGGATATGAAACCTTTGCTCGCACGGGAGATATATATTGTTTGTTTTATGAAAAGGCTGTTGCTCTTCTTACGCACGGAGGTTATCTTTGCTTTATCACCTCAAACAAATGGATGCGTGCAGGTTATGGCGAAAAACTTAGAGCCTTTCTTTCAAAAACCAACCCAAAATTGTTGATAGACTTTGCGGGAGTAAAGGTTTTTGAAAGTGCAACGGTGGATACCAATATTCTTTTGCTTGGCAAAGAAAAAAACAAAGAAAAAACTCTTGCCTGCGTATGTAAAAATATGACAAAGAAAGACATACACAACCTTTCGGATTATATAGATAACAATGCTTCTCTGTGTTCTTTCAACACAAAAGACTCCTGGGTGGTACTTTCTCCAATAGAGCAAAGCATCAAACAAAAAATAGAAAGCGTAGGCACCCCGCTTAAAGATTGGGATATACAAATTAACTATGGAATAAAGACCGGATGCAATGAGGCTTTTATCATAAATACAGAAAAACGCAACGAAATCCTCGCCAACTGCAAAGACGAAGACGAACGAAAGCGAACCGAGTCTTTGATACGACCAATTTTAAGAGGTAGGGATATTTGTCGCTACTCTTACCACTGGGCTAACCTCTGGCTGATTGCAACATTTCCCTCTCGCCATTACGATATAGAACAGTACCCCGCCGTAAAAAAATATTTGCTTTCTTTTGGAATGGAACGTTTGGAACAAACAGGCAAAGAATATATAATAAAGGGTGAAAGGATAAAAGCGCGCAAAAAGACTAATAATCAATGGTTTGAGACCCAAGATAGTATTTCCTATTGGGGCGATTTTTTTAGACAAAAAATAGTATGGGCAAGCGTTGGGGAGACTTATTATTCGTTGGTAGACAGCGAAACTTTTGTATTGGATACAAATTACTTCTTTGCTATAGATGAACCTTATTTTCTAATAGGGGTATTAAACTCTAAATTAATAAAGTTTTGGATTAATTCAGAGGATACACAGATAGGCGATGGTGGTGCTTACAGACACTATAAATATAATCTTGAACGTTTATGTGTTCCTCAAACTATAACAACAGAAATAGAAACTCTTGTAAAACACAATTTGCAAAATCAATCTACGATAATAGAGAACAAAATAGACAATAAGGTCTACGCTCTCTATCAACTTTCACAAGCAGAAATAGATTATATTGAAGATAGAGCAAATTAACTTTGCTCTATCGTTGATATCTCCTCTTGTGTCAAACCATACATTTGATAAATAAGATTATTTATCTTTGCATTAATTTTTTTAACATCTAATTTGGTTATTTTAGGTGAAAGTAAAGTGTCTACAAGTTTATTAAACTGCTTCTGTTCTTCTATATGCAAACAAGCAATAGGTAATTTTATAAAATTTGATTTTTGACTTATTTTTGCATTTCCACCCAAACTATTTGTGTAAATTTTCAAATACCATTTTGCAATATTACTATTAAGAAAGGCAAGTAAACATTTGATTGAATAATTTTGATTTACAATAATCATATACTCATTACTTGAAATAAAAATACCCGATTCTATCAATGTGTACTCAGCATCATCTTGAAATTGTCCATACACAATTTTCAACGGCAGGAAAAAATCGCCCCAATAGGCGCAATTACGGAGGTTGTAGGGGGTGTCGCCTTGGTCGTCTCTTCTTTGTATTCTGTCCCAATATTTGTCAAGGTGTTTTTTTACGGCTGGGTAATCGTTAATATCTATTCTTGGAATTTTTGTTATTCCTTTGTCTTTCACGCCATTATGTGTGCAAATCAGCCAGAGGTTAGCCCAGTGGTAAGAGTAGCGACAAATATCCCTACCTCTTAAAATTGGTCGTATCATTTTAGATTGTTTGCTTTGATAAACCTTGCCAAAGTGTTGCGGTTTACTTTGAGAACTTTTGCTATTTTGTTTTGCGACATACCATTTGCCAAAGCCTCCTTAATAAAGGTTTCTTTGCCGTAGCATTTGTGCTTTTCGGGGGAGGTTTTTCTGCCCTTTGGTCGTCCGAGAATTACGCCTTGTGCCACTTTGAGTTTTAAGGCTTCTTTGGTTCTTTCGCTTATCAACGTCCTTTCTATTTCCGCACTCAAACCAAAAGCAAAAGCGAGTACCTTGCTTTGCAAATCATCGCCCAAACGATAATTGTCTTTGATAGTCCAAATTTTGCACTCTTTTTTCATACAAAGCGAAAGTATCTCCATTATCATAAACAAATTACGTCCTAAGCGGGAAAGTTCGGAGCAAATAATCAAATCGTCTTTCTTTACTTTTTTCAACAATTTGCCCAAAAGTCTTTTGTCATAGGCTTTTACTCCGCTTATGGTTTCCTCTATCCAGCCGTCTATTTTCAAAGGCGGGTATTGTTTGTCGCAAAAGTTTTGTATTTCAAACTGCTGACTTTCCGCCGTTTGTTTGTCGGTGCTTACTCTTATATATCCGTAGGTCATTTTTTGGGTAAAGATACAAAAACATAAGCTATTATAAGTTAACAAAGGGCAAAGCTGTTAATTTTTTTGAGGTTTATGTGGGTTGATAGGTTATTGATGGGTTGTGTTAGAATTGCAAACTCAAGGATAAGCCCATAATTTTGTTTGTATTTGCAAACGGAGTAAAAGAAGGAAACACATTTAAGGCTATATCGTCTGAAATATCAAAACTAAACAAATGACCATAAACGTATGCATCCAATATTTGCAGTCCGTAAAAAGCCACTCCAAGTATTACGTATAGATGAAAATTGTCTTTATAAGCATTGTAAAGGCTGTATATACTTTCGTCAGAATAGGTTGTATAATCTTGCAAAAGAGAACCCGTGCCATTGATACGGTTGTAATATTCGGTTTTGAATTTGTCCATATTGTTGTAATTATCTATGGCAAAATAAACAAAGGCTCCCAAACCCACATAAATAATGGGAGTTTTCCATGCTTGTTTGTTATAGATTTGTCCGAGACCGGGTACAAAGGTAGAAAAAAGGGTTGCTTTTTTAGGAGAGTGTGCAGAATATTGTAAAAAAAGACTGTCGCCTTGTGCTTTAAGCACCATGGTAGTCAAAGAAAACAACAACACCAAAACAACAACGCAACGCTTCATTTACAGAACACGGAGTAATTTTTAAACTCTATTTTTCTTTGTAAAAAACTATGCTTTTTGCAACAATGCCATAATTCGCTCAAACTCCTTATCATTGGCAAAAGCAATATTTATACTTCCCTTTCCTCTCATAGAGCGTTTTATATCTACATCGGTGGACAATTTTTGAGCAAGAATATTTTTAAATTCTGTATGAGTTTGAGGCAAATTGGTTGAAAATTTTCTTTTCAAGGCTTTTTCCGATAATTGTTCTTGTTTCAACCTCAATGCAATATTCTCCACCTGACGCACCGAAAGGTCTTTTTCTATTATTTCCCTGACTATTTCTATTTGTTTATTTTCGTCCTCAATGGTGATTATGCTACGGGCGTGCCCCATGGTTATCTCATCGTTGCGCAGAGCCAACTGCACCTCGGCAGGCAATTTCAACAAACGAATATAGTTGGATATTGTTCCCCTTGATTTGCCAAGTTTTTGGCTCAACTCCTCTTGACTCAAATGAGTTTCTTGTAAAAGTGCTTGCAAAGAAAGTGCTATTTCTATGGAGTTCAGGTCTTCTCTTTGAATATTTTCTATCAAAGACATCTCCATTGTTTCCTGCAAGGTAACTATACGTATATAGGCAGGAATTTTTTCCAATCCTACCATTTTGCAGGCTCTATAACGTCTTTCTCCTGCTATGATAGTATATTTGCCCTCCTTTTTATTGACGGTTATAGGGGTTATAACGCCATGTTCCTTGATGGATTGTGCCAACTCCTCAAGTGCCTGCTCATTAAATTCCTTTCGAGGCTGGTCGGGGTTGGGAGTTATTTCATTCAAAGGAATATAAGCAATTTCTGCCGTAACCGTATTTGTTTTTCCTTCCGCAAGAGGCTCATTTTTTGCAACATTTATATTTCCCAAAAGAGCCTCTAATCCCTTACCCAAAGCCGCTGTTTTTTTCGTAGACATAGCGATAAATTTATTTTTTTCAAAAATTAAAAATTGTTATTCCTGCGTCTCATCATTATTTTGAGTCTTTTGCTTGGAAAGTATTTCGTTGGCAAGATTCAAATAATTGATTGCACCGGTAGAAGAAGCATCATACATAACAACACTAAGCCCGTGAGAAGGCGCTTCAGCAAGTTTGACATTGTTATATATAATGGTGTCAAAAACTATTTGTTTGAAATGATGTTTGACATCCTCGGCTACCTGTTTGTTTAGTCGCAAACGAGTATCAAACATTGTCAGAAGTATTCCCTCAATATCCAAGCCCGTATTAAGCCGAGACTGAACTATTTTTATGGTATTCAACAATTTACCCAAACCTTCTAAAGCAAAATATTGACACTGCACAGGAATAATAACACTGTTGGCTGCAACAAAAGCATTGATAGTAACCATACCCAAAGAAGGGGAACAATCTATAATAACATAGTCATACTTATCCTTTATGGGGGCAATCAACTCTTTTAATTTGGATTCCTTGTCCTCCATTTGTGGCAACTGCACCTCTGCTCCTACCAAATCTATACGAGCAGGAAGCACATCCAAATTTGGAGTAGAGGACTCTTTTATTGCTTCTTTTGCCGACTGATTATCTATCAAACACTCATAGAGACTCAACTCCACCTCATCCGGATTGATACCACAGCCCGAAGTAGCATTGGCTTGAGGGTCTGCGTCTATGAGCAATGTTTTTTTGTCCAATACAGCCAAAGAAGCAGCAAGGTTGATGGCGGTGGTTGTCTTACCAACACCTCCTTTTTGATTAGCGATGGCTATTACTTTCGTCATTGGTAAAAAAACAATATTGGAATTAGTACTTGTAATCGGTATCAAAACCATCAAAATCCTTTTTTGAGTTTTCTTGCTCAGGTGGTACTTTGCCTTCTTTCATAAATGCTATCATATCATTTAGCATAGCGGCAAACTTCTCATAATCTTCTTTGTAAAGAAATATTTTGTGCTTCTCGTATGAAAAAGAACCGTCATTATCATTAAAATTCTTTTTACTTTCTGTTATCACAAGATATTTGTCATCATTACGGGTTTGTTTAACATCAAAGAAATAAGTTCTCTTACCTGCTTTAATATTGCGAGATAATATCTCTTCTCTTTCAAATTCCTCTCTCTTTTCCATGATATTCTTTTAATTTTTTTATGCTTTACAATTTTGCAAAGGTAATACTTTTTTTGATAAATGAATTATAATTTACATTACCGAGTATGAATTATTTTTTTACTCCCTCTTTTTCAACATCAAAAGCCTGTCCAAGTATCTCGCCAAAATTTTCTTGCAAGTTCATCCCATTTTATTATGGTTGCACCAAAAAAGTCTGCCACATAACCGTCCAACATTTCTTGTGCTTGTTGAGAATCTTGCTTTTGCAGTTTTTGATACACTGTTTCCACATAAGGCAGTTCTCTTTGTCCTTTTTTTATGAAATAATCTCTTGATTTTTCCAATATGGTGCGAAATTTTCCCCACCTGACCGTTGCCAATCTGTTTGCCTTTCTATAATGCCACAAAGCAGCGTCATCTCTATCGGTATGTTGTCCACAAATTTTCAACATTTGAGGCAAATCCTTGTTTCCGGCAAAAATAGGAAATCGGGGACTTTCTCCCGGATTGTCCAAACACACCCACGCAACACCTCCTATTTCGTCCGGCAACCAATTTCTCAGTTGTATTACCGTACTATAAGCACACCAAGGCACGCTTACCGTTCTAATGTTTTTCATGGAAGAGTCTCCCATGGCATAATACATATTTATTTCATCGGGACGCATCCAAGGGTTGGAAAAAGGAGAAACAATGCTGTCCTTTTCCCCTTCCACAAGGTTTCCCTCCTTGTCTCTACGTTTGGGGTTTGGTATCAAGTGTTTGCCACTAAGATTAAACTTTGTTCCTTCATAATAAGAAGCCAACAAACGCATAACATCCTCCACACTTACTTTTTTATCGGGTTTAACGCTCAAAGGAAGATTTTCAACCGTGTCGCTAAAATTTTGTGATGGAGCAAGTTCTCTCATTATAAAATATTCTCGTGTGCTGTAATTTTTCTTTTCGCCAAAATAATTGCCACCGGAAAAAACTTTCCAAAAACAAAACTCCTCTTTGCCGTCCCAAAGATTTAGTTCTTTGGCTACGTCAAAAATATTGTCCGAATATAAAAAGGTGTTTTTATCTTTCTTTATGGTGGAAATACGAGAAATGTTAGCCGATACCGCTATTTCATCGTCAGGTATTCGTTGAGCAGCCCAAACTCCGCCGATTTTTTGTTTTCCCTGTCCAAAAATTTCAAAAATCCAAACCTCATTTTTATCTGCTATTGTCAAACATTCTCCCGCATCACCATAGCCGTATTTCTTTACCAAATCGCCCATTAATTCAATGGCTTGACGAGCCGTGGAGCACCTTTCAAGTGCTATTCTTTGCAATTCTTCTATTTTAAAAAGTCCTTTGGAATTTATTAATGTGTCTCTGCCCGAAATGGTTGTTTCTCCAAAGGCAAGTTGTTTTTCATTTAAACAAGGATAAGCGGAGTCTAAGAATTTGAAAGTATGTTTGGCTTGAGGTATCTTCCCTCTGACATACATTTTTGTAGAGTCCGAAGGTGTTTGAGTGTGCATTCTGCCATCAAAAATGGCAACGCTGTCTTTTTCGTCCCAATCTTTTGAAGGCACCATATTCATCCATGTCCTATACCATGAATCACAAGTATGAGAAGTAATTACCGAGCCATCCGCCGAAGCCTCTTTGCCCACCATTATGCTCGTACAAGAAAGCGGGTTGTGAGTATGTGGTTCATATTCGTACAATTGAGAATTGGCAACAAAACTCAAAAAACAAAACATTAAAATTGTCAAACAATATTTTTTCATCATTTATATTTTTTTGTTCTAAAATACAAGTGCAGCCGCTCCAAGTATGGCCGCTCCATCTTCCTTCAAGCCCGAAAGTTCTATACTGACACTCCCCTTAAAAACATCAAAAACATAGTGTTCAAAGTAGGTTTTCAATGGTTTCAAAAGTAAATCTCCGCTTTTGGATAAACCTCCGAAAATAAAAATTTTTTCAGGTGAAGTAATTGCTGTAACATTTGCCAAAGCAATGGCAAGCATTTTGGCAGTATAATCGTAGCAAGACAAAGCCAACTCATCTCCTTGCAAAGCCACTTTATAAATCAATTCTCCCGTTACCTCATCTTTTGGATAGCGGCGTAAAAGCGAGGGTTGAGAGGTACCCGTTAGTTTTTCCTCTGCCGTAAGAGTAAAGCCCGAAACCGAGCAATACCTTTCCACACAACCACGTCTGCCACAATTACACAAACGTCCCTTTTCCTCTATTATGGTATGCCCAACCTCTCCTGCAAAGCCCGTATGTCCATATACCAACTTGCCATCCACCACAATACCCGAGCCTAAACCTGTGCCAAGTGTTATCATAATAAAATTTCTAACTCCCTGAGCCTTTCCGTAAATCATTTCACCCATGGCAGCGGCGTTGGCATCGTTGTCAAGTTCTACCCTGAGATTTAAATTATATTTGGCAAGTTCTTTTTCCAACAACTGTTTGACTTCCAAAACTCCTTTGTATTTCAAATTTGGAGCATTGTCTATTATGCCTTTGTATCTGTTGCCATTTGGGGCTCCTATACCAACCCCCAAAACTCCCTCATTGTCCAAAGGCGGTATTGATTTGTACAACTCCATAATATTTACAGCCAAAACCTCTATGTAAGAGGCAAAGTCTTCACATTGCGGGGTCAAAAATCTGTTTGTTTTAACTATCTTACCCTTATTATCTACCAGCCCCAAAACGGTATTGGTTCCTCCTATATCTATACCAATGGAATATTTCATAAGTTTTTTTAGATATTAAACGTTTTTCAACATATCATCCAAAGAGTAAATTCCTTTTTTATCAAAAAGGAATTCCGCTCCCATTACCGCTCCCAAAGCCAACCCTCTACGAGACTTTGCTTTGTGTTTTATTTCTATAACATCTTCCTCTGATTCGTATGTAATAATATGAGTTCCAAATTCTTCCCCCTGTCTTATAGAAGTTATTTTTAATTCTTTGTCATTTGCCACCTCGTTTAATTTCCAAGAAGACAGATGGGAATTTTCTTTTATCAATTCTTCAGCCAAAGTAATGGCGGTACCGGAAGGAGCATCCAACTTATGTATATGATGTATTTCCGTAACAGACGGGGTATAATTGGTAAAGTCTCGCATTTGCTTTGCCAAGAAAATATTTAATTGTCTAAACAAATAGACTCCAACGGCAAAATTGGTCGCATACATAAGCGAACCGTTGTATTCGTTGATAAGAAGTTTTACCTCATCAAATTTTTCATACCAGCCCGTAGTTCCCACAACAATAGGAATATTGTTTTGAATACAGGTTTTTATATTATTAAAAGCACTTTGAGGAGTTGTAAATTCTATTGCTACGTCTATTTTTTTCGTTTTTACACTTTCAAAAGTATCATTTACATCCATGATACCGACAATATTGTGTCCTCTTTCTTTGGCAAGTTGCTCTATCATTTTACCCATCTTGCCATAGCCTATTATAAGTATGTTCATTTTACTCTATTGCTCTTTGTGTTTGCAAATTTACAACCAATTACGATAAAAACGCTACTTTTTACCATCAAAAAAAATAAAGACTCAACCAAAATAGGTTGAGTCCCGTTTTCTTTCAGATTAAAATGTATCACTGCTTTACAAAGCGTTTATTCATAAACCCTTTATCTGAAAAAATGTTTAGAAAGTAGACTCCGTTTTCCAAATCAGCAACATCTATCTGCTTGTCACTGGTATTTTTCACCTCTTGTCCCTGCAAATTGATTATACTGATTTTATTTATATTGTTGTTAGTTTCTATGTTTAAAGTATTCTTCACAGGATTTGGATATACAGAAAAACCATTTTCTATTTCCGCCCCTATTGCCAAGTTGCCACCGGTATCTCCAACTGTTATAGCCGTGTTTGGTGTAGATTGATAGGCATAGCCATAAAGCAAAACACCGCTTGATGTTATTTCCAACTTTACCCAACCGTAATGAACATTGTTTCCGTTTTTGAATTTAATACCTACATAACCAACTCCACTACCCAACCATGACTCGTATGTATTAGGTAAATGCAAAATATTAAAATATGGAGATTGTGTATTATCAAAACCAAAGAATGTACTGTTTTGAGATACTGTACTTCCTGCTGAAAGTTTGGTTACATTGGCGTTATAGTCTGCTGCCGTGGAAACAACTGCCGCACCGGAAGTAAAACAAGCAAAATAAATAGCCTCACCGTATGCACTATAATCTTGAATCATAAACTCCGCCTCACCACCAAAAAAGTTTATCTCTCTCTCGGAAACAGTTACAGGATTGTTTTCAAAACTTGTATAAACCACTTGAGAATTTGTTACCACAGTTGCAGAAATCATAACCGCTATACTCAATAATAATCGTTTCATAATTGTTGATTTTTTTATTAATACTCTACTTTTATTTTTATTGTTAATGTATCTATATGACAAGCAAAAGTTGTTTTTGTTGCAAATTTTCAAAACTTTTTTATTTTTTTATGAGTTAACAGAATTTATAAACAAGTTAATATGAGATAAAATAAGAGCAGAGCCAATACAAATTATCTTGTAATGACTCTGCTCAACCTTACTTAATTTATGTTGTATATTATTTTAGATAATCTTCATAGTAGTTGAATATTTTTTTATACAATTCCACCCTGTCTCTACCTCTTACATTGTGCTCGTGTGAAGTGTACATAAAATAATCAACAGGTTTTTTCCTTACAACACACTCTCTTATGAATTCCAAAGAATGCTGAGGAACCACTGTGTTGTCCAAGTAACCTTGCATAACAAGAATATGTTGTTTCTCACTCATATTATCTATTAAATTGATTACAGAGGAGGAGTGGTATCCTTCGGCATTATTTTCCGGCGTACCCATATAACGCTCTCCATACATAACCTCATACCATTTCCAATCTATAACAGGACCGCCTGCCGTTGCCACTTTTATCACATCAGGGTTATTCAAAGCCAAAGACAAGGTCATAAAACCTCCGTAAGACCAACCATCAACCCCTATTCTTGTGCTGTCTATATAAGGTAAGGATTTAAGGTAATTTATTCCTGTCATTTGGTCTTGCATTTCCACTTTGCCACATTGATGCCATATTGCACTTTCAAAATCATAACCTCTGTTTGCCGAACCTCTACCGTCCAAAGTCCAAACTATATAACCCTGTGTTGCAAGGAAAGGAAGAAAATAACCTGCCCCTGCCGTATAAGAATCTGTTATAAGTTGGGCATGAGGCCCGTTATAAACATAAATTATTACAGGGTATTTTTTATTTGGATTAAAATCTTTTGGCTTTATCATACGAGTATATAACAATGTGCCATCCTCCGCTTTTAAAGTATCTATTGTTATGGTAGGGTTGTTATCCAATTGTGCCAATGGGTCTTCGCAACGCTCCAATTCTTTTATTACTTTGCCTTTATTATCCCTAAGCACTACTCTGTAAGCCTCAGAGGTTGAAGTATAGGTATCAATAAACAAAGTTCCTTTTTCATTGAAAGCAACATAATGAGTTCCATGGTCAAGAGTTATACGTGTAATTGTACCTTTTTTAAGATTTAAAGAGTAAAAATTTCTTTCCAAAGGAGAATCCTTCGTTCCATAAAAATAAAGTTCCGTAGCCTTATCATTGAAACCTGCTATTTCTTCCACCATCCAGTCTCCCTTGGTCAATTGCTTGATTTGTTTGCCTAAAGTATCGTAAAGATAAAGGTGTTGATAACCATCTTTTTCGGAAAAATAAATAAACTTATCCGCACTGTTAGGCAAAAATACTATGGGTTTTTCGGGCTCCACGTATTTATCGGAAGTTTCCTCTATGAGAACACGTTTTTTTATTCCCGTATTTGCATCATATGCTTCAAGCCATGAGTGGTTTTGCAAACGATTTAATTTTTGAATATAAACAGTTTTACCATCCAAAGAAAAAGCAATATTTGTCAAATACATTTCCCTTTCAGACAAAGAATTGTCTTGTCTTGTTTTTAGGATAATGGTTTTATCTGTATCAAAATTATAAACATACACAAGCACCTCATGGGATTTCATTCCTGCCATAGGGTATTTTATGATATCAACTTTGGCTTCTCTCGTTTGAGTATTAACTAAAGGATAATCGCCTACCATACTTTGGTCCATACGATAAAAAGCCAAATATTTTCCACTTTTGTCAAAGAATAACCCTTTTTCTATACCAAATTCATTTCTATGAACACTTTGCCCGTAAATGATATTAATGGAATCGCCGTCTGTGGTTATAGGTCTTTGATTGCCTGTAGTGTTATTTTTTACCCATACTTGATTTTGTCTTATAAAGGCTTCATTGCCACTCGCTTTATTAACTTCCAAAAACAATTTTTCAATATCTTCCTTTTTTCTTTCAGTTTGTTTTTCTATTCTTTCCTCGCCTTTTTTGTTAACAATATGCTTGTCGCCCTTTCTATCAAAATAATAGTACTCCTCATTATTTTCAAAACCAAAACCATACTTTGTGGATTTTGCTCTATAAGTTCCGTCCATTAAATGCTCTATATCCATTTTGTTTTGAGCATTGAGACAGAACAAAACGCTCACAACACAAACAAATGCTATAATTCTCTTTCTCATTTTTGTTTAAATATTTTTTTGATTATATATTCTCTATATTTTAGTTTAAAAATAATGTTTTAGTACTTTTTTTAAAAATATATTCAACATAAAATTTATTTGCTTTTTCTACATCAGAACTAAATATAAGGTTAAATCCACTATATTCTATAGAAGAATTATCACAGGGTTCTTGTTGTAATTTAAATTCAACAATATCTTTTTCCCTGTAGTTAACTATTTTGTGAACAAAAAAATCATTTTTAATAGATATTGGATTTTCAAGTGACTTATCAAATGAATATACTATAAGATTATAAAACACTAAAGGTGAAGACATTTTGTCTAAAAAAATATGTTCATTATTTTTATTTTGTATATCTTTTTTTGAAATTGCCAATGGACACAATGGTATTATATTTTTATTCAAAACAACACCACTTATAATCCTATTCGTTTTAGGTGGAACACATAGAATTTCTTTTTCGCATATACCTTTGCTATAATAATCATACGTAACGACATTATTTTTAATAAAAAATGTTTCTGACATATCTATATAAATATTGCTATCAAATTTATTATAAAATACAAAGCCCGTATTTCCTCCTTCATTCCAAAAATTGTATAGTATACTGCAATTACCATCTTCATATATAATAGTATCATTTATTACTTTTGCATTTACGGAAATAGGTTTTATTTCAAATACTTGATAATAACGAACATTACTACAACTTGTAAAAAATATAATAATGATAGCAACACAAATCAAAGTTATAATTCTCTTTCTCATTTTTGTTTAAATATTTTTTTGATTAGCGTTTGCAAAATTAACATTTTTATGGAAAATTTCAGGCAAATATATATTGTTTTTACAATAAAGAGTAAGGTATTTGCGTTGTAAGAGCAGTTATTTAACAAATAAAAAAGAAAAATAAGTTATGAATTATGTTTTGCTAATGGCGGGCGGACAAAATGCCCAAGGTGGAGGAGCAGGTAGTGGATTGTTAATGCTGGTTCTTATAATTATCATTTTCTACTTCTTTATGATAAGACCTCAAACTAAGAGACAAAAGGAAGAAAAGAAATTCAGAGAAATGTTACAAAAGGGTCAAGAGGTGTTGACTATAGGGGGAGTACATGGTAAGGTCAGAGAAGTGTTGGATACCACTGTAAAGGTAGAAATTGCTCACGATGTAGTAATAGAGATAGAAAAAACAGCCATTTCTATGACTGCAAATTCTACTCAAAATACTGCCAAACAGTAGAAAAAAATCACAAGTTTTTGTTTGTATATTTAAAGACAACACAAAAGGATATCTCTGTAAATGAGATATCTTTTTTGTTTATGAGTAGTTTTTTTGTCGGAACGAAAATTTGTTTGTAACTTTGCATAACCTATGAAGAGAGTTTTTGCCGTTATATTAATAATTTTCTCATTATATAATCTTGTTTTGCAAGCACAAACAAGGCAAACATTGGGGTTGGTACTCAGTGGAGGAGGTGCCAAAGGCTTGGCTCACATAGGTGTATTAAAAGCCTTGGAAGAAGAGGAAATACCTATTGATTACATATGCGGAACTTCTATGGGAGCCATAATCGGGGGCTTGTATGCCTCCGGGTATAGTTTGGAGGAAATAGAAAATATATTTCTTTCAAAAGATTTTGACAATCTTTTGTTTTACAACAAAGACAACAATACACATCCTTTATATTATACTCAAAGACAGGATGCCTCTATGATAAAAATCAAATTGGGTGATAATTTAAAACCTGTTATGCCTATGGGCTTGGTTAATCCAGTGCGTTTGGATTATGAATTTCTTAATTTTTTTGCTACTACAAACAAAATTTGTGAGGGAGATTATAGCAAATTGATGATACCCTTTTTTTGTGTTGCTACCAATGTCAATGACAAAGAATCAACCATTATGCGTAAAGGCGATTTGGGAAAAAGTATAAGGGCTTCAATGACTTTTCCTTTCTTTTTTGCTCCCATAGAAATAGACGGAAAAATGATGTGTGATGGGGGTATCTATAACAATTTTCCTTACAAAGAATTAGAAGAATTTTATGCACCAAGTGTTATTATAGGCTCCAAAGTGGTCAACAACTACGACAAACCCAACGATGAGGATATTATTCTTTATATGGAAAACCTAATAGCATACGACACCAAATACGATATACCCGAAGACAAAGGTATGTTGATAGAAACTATAATGACAGATATTGATATTATGGATTTTTCCAAAAAACAGGAATGTATCAATAGAGGATATGTCGGTGCAAAAAAACAAATACAGAAACTAAAAGAAACTTTTAAAGCAAGACAAACCAAAGAAGAAGTAACAAAAAAAAGAGAAGACTTTAATTCTCATAAAGATAAAATAGTGATAGGAAATATTATAATAAAAGGTGTGGCAGACGGGCAGAAAGAATTTTTTAAACGATTGTTAACTCAAAATCTTCATGGAGATACTCTTGATTTGCACAATCTAAAAGACAATTATATTTCACTTTGCTCTTATCACAGAGTCAAATCCGTTACTCCAACCCTCTATTATGATTACTTTATGAACAAATATGTTTTGGAATTGAATATAAAAACAAAGAAAACTTTCGGCGTTAATGTGGGGGGAATGATTTCTACCGAACCTATAAGCAACGTTTTTTTTGGTTTGGACTATGTTTCCATAGGCAAAAATGCTTGGCGACACACAACCAATTTTTATTTTGGCAGATACTATCGCTCGTTTATGTATGATATAAGGTGGCATTTACCAAATGCTTATTTTCCAATGTTAATGGAAGGCTTGATAAGTTTGAATAGATGGAATTTTTATAGAAACAAAAATCCGTTTTTTGAGTATTCGGCAACAAACTATATGATAAAACACGAAGACAATGTTCAAGTAAAAATGCACATACCACTCTCCACAAAAGATAAAGTAGTATTCAAATTGGGCTACGGTTTTATTGATGACGATTATTTTATAAAAAATTATATACTGAGCACAGATACACTTGATAATACAACATTTGAGCATCTTGTTTTGGGCGTAAAAAAAGAATACAATTCATTGGACAACAACAATTGGCCAACAAACGGATTTTATAGCAAAATAAATGTGCAGTATATTCAAGGAAAGGAAAAATTTACAGCAGGTAATGAAAACAATGATTATGATAAGAAATATAAACACAATCATTCTTGGGCTCAAATAAATATTGAAAACAAGTTTTTTACCGCTTTTACCAACAAATATTCCATCGGCTTTGACACCAAAATTTTTTATTCCTTCCAAAAACTGTTTTATACAAAAAAGGCAACTCTGTTAAACGCCGGCGTATATACTCCCACTTTGGAAAGTTTTACTTCTTTTTTTCCGGAATACAGGGCAAATCAATACATTGCCGGAGGAGTGGAACAAGTTTATAAGGTAGGATTTTTTACAGGAAATTTCAATGTAAGGTTGGGAGCCTTTGCCTTTGTCCCTATCAGGCAAATATTGGAAAACAATCAAGGACAACCTTACTATGGGGAGTTTTTTCAAACCATTTATCCCATATTTTCCCTCTCAGGTGTTTTGTCTACAAAAATCGGCTCTCTTTCCTTGTCTTTATCTTATCACAAAAGAGAAAACAACAACCTCAATCCTTGGAATATTTCTTTGAGTTTTGGTACAATAATATTTAATAATACAACTATAGACAAATGATACAACTTAACAATATATCAAAGTCCTTTGGCAATCTTCAAGTGTTGAAAAACATAGATTTACAAATAACAAAGGGTGAAATAGTCAGTATTACCGGAGCCTCCGGAGCCGGCAAAACCACACTTTTGAATATAATGGGAACTTTGGACAGAGCAGACAGCGGTCAGGTACTGATAAATAACAAAGATGTCGGCTCCATGTCAGATAAAGAAATTTCCATTTTTAGAAACAAACATATTGGTTTTGTTTTTCAATTTCATAATCTTTTGGCTGAGTTTTCGGCTATGGAAAATACCATTCTGCCCGCACTTATCTACAACGACAACAAACAAGAGGCGATAAAAAAAGCAAATGAACTTTTTACCATACTCGGCATAGAAGACAAAAAAGAGGCTTATCCCAACGAACTTTCCGGGGGTGAGCAACAACGAGTCGCCATTATACGTTCTTTGATAAACTCGCCTTCCATTGTTTTGGCAGATGAGCCTACAGGCAATTTGGATTCCGTTAATGCAAGAAGTCTTTTTGATTTATTCTTTTTGTTGAGAGAAAAATTAAATCAAACTTTTGTAGTGGTTACTCACGCAAAAGAACTTTCTGATTTATGTGACAGACAATTGGTAATAAAGGATGGTAAGATAATTTAATTAAAATCATACAGCGCTATGGCAAAAGAAAATATAATATACGGATTTCGTCCTGTGGTGGAAGCGATAAGACAGAAAAAAAGCATAGAAAAAATTTTAATACAGACAAACTTAAACAATGATTCCATAAAAAATCTAAAACAGGAATTAAACTCTTGTGAACAAGAAATTAAGGTGCAGTATGTTCCTATGGAAAAACTTAATTCTTTGGCAAGGGGAGAAAATCATCAAGGTATTGTGGCTTTTACCTCTTTGGTGGAATACAAGGAGTTGACCGAAATAATTGAGCAATATTTGATGGAGGAAAAAGATATTTTTATTGTTATGCTTGACCATATAACGGATGTAAGAAATCTTGGAGCCATTGCCCGCACCGCCGAATGTGCCGGTGTTTCCTGTTTGGTTGTTCCCGAGCAAGGCTCTGCGGCAATCAATGAAGATGCCGTTAAGACCTCTGCAGGAGCCTTATTGCGTTTGCCTATTTGTAGAGTTAAAAATATGAAAACAACCCTGAATTATTTGAAACAAAGCGAAATAAAAATTTTTGCCGCCACAGAAAAAGCAAATCTATTGTACACAAAAGCAGATTTTAAAGGCAACATTGCTTTGATTATGGGGGCAGAGGACAAAGGTATTTCCAAAGAAGCCTTAAAACTTGCCGACTCTCTCATTAAAATTCCAATAAATGGGCATATAGAGTCCTTAAATGTCAGCGTAGCCTCAGGTATAATTATTTACGAAGCCTTGCGACAAAAGGAATTGTAATTTTCTTTAAACATTACACCATAAGACAAAAAAAATTAAAAACGTAACTTTGCAATAAAATAAAGAGTAATGAAAGTAAAAATCGGACTTGTGCAAATGGCATGCACAAAAAACAGAAACGAAAATATAGAAAAGGCTATCCATAATATTAAAGACCTCGCAAAGAAAGGAGCAAATATCATTTGTTTACAAGAATTGTTTGCTTCTCTGTATTTTTGCGATGTAGAGGACTATGACAATTTTGCTTTGGCAGAACAAATACCGGGCAGAACTACAGAATTGTTTGGCAATTTGGCAAAGGAGTTAAATGTTGTAATAGTAGCCTCTTTGTTTGAAAGGCAAATGGCGGGAGTGTATTACAATACAACAGCCGTATTGGATGCAAATGGAGAGTATTTGGGTAAATATAGAAAAATGCACATACCGGACGACCCGGGCTATTATGAAAAATTTTATTTTACTCCGGGTGATTTGGGCTACAAAATATTTAAGACCAAGTTTGGCAATATAGGAGTTTTGATTTGTTGGGACCAATGGTACCCGGAGGCTTCGAGGCTTACCGCTCTAAAAGGAGCAGATATTTTATTTTACCCTACTGCAATAGGTTGGGCAACCTCACAAGACGAACAAACAAACAAAGAGCAATATTATGCTTGGCAAACCATACAAAGAAGCCACGCAATAGCCAACGGAGTGCATACTGTATCGGTAAATCGTACTGGAAAAGAAGGTGAAATGCAATTTTGGGGCGGAAGTTTTGTTTGCAACCCTTTTGGCACAATACTTTACGAAGCCTCACATTTCAGGGAGGAAAATATCATTGTGGAAATAGATACCAAACAGACAGAGCACTATCGTATGCACTGGCCTTTTTATAGAGACCGCAGAACAGATTCATATTCAGAAATAACAAAAAAATATATTGAAAACGATGAACAACACAAATAATCCAACTCCCAAACAATGTGGCTTTCACTTTCCTGCCGAATGGGAAAAGCACGCGGCAACGTGGCTTTCTTATCCACACAAAGAGGCTTCTTGGCCGGGCAAAATAGAGAGTATCTTCCCTTCTTATAATTTGTTTATTAAAGAATTATCGGAAGTTGAAAAAGTACATATCAACATAAATGATAAAGAAAAGCAAACACTCATAGAGAAACAGTTGAAAGCAAATAATACAAAGATGGAAAACCTTTGTTTTCATTTGTTTGAGACAAATGATGCGTGGATAAGAGACCATGGCCCAGCCTTTATTGTCAATGAAAACAAAGAAAAGGCTTTGGTTAATTGGGAATACAATGCTTGGGGCGGCAAATATGAGGCAGATTTGGACAATTTGATTCCAAAGAAAATAGGAGAATATCTTCACTTGCCGATTTTTGATGCAGGCATAGTTATGGAAGGCGGAAGCATTGATGTCAACGGAAAGGGCGACCTTATCACATCAAAGGCCTGTCTTTTAAACCCAAATAGAAACCCACAACTTAGCAGAGAAGAAATAGAAAACAAACTTTGCCAATATTATGGAGTGGAAAATATTCTTTGGGTAAATGAGGGTATTATTGGAGATGATACAGACGGGCATATAGACGATATGGTGCGTTTTACTAATGAGGATACCTTAATAACCATGGTGGAAGCAGATAAGAATGACGATAATTATGATATACTGCAAGAGAATTTGAAACTATTAAAAACTTTCAGATTGCTCAACGGCAAACAACCTGATATTGTGGAAATACAAATGCCAAAAGCGGTTTATTATCAAGGAGAGCGTTTGCCTGCTTCGTATGCCAATTTTTATATTTGCAACGATAAAGTGATAGTACCTACATATAAATGTCCTCAAGATGACAAAGCAATATACATACTCGAAGAAGTATTCAAAGACAGACAAATCATCGGTATAGACTCAACAGATATAATTTGGGGGCTTGGCTCTTTTCACTGCCTAAGCCAACAGCAATCCAAATAGACAACTTAATTTATCCCAAAAAAAATTACAAAATGAAAAAGATAATTATTTTACTGATGTGTATAACCTGTTTGTTTACAATAGGGAAAGCACAAAAAGAAGAGGTATTTAAAAAACATATCGGTTTTCTTGCCTCCAAAGAAATGAGAGGCAGAAAGGCTCAAACTCCTCAAGCCGAAGAAAGTTTAAAGTACATTAAGACAGATTTGGAAAAATATGGTTTGGAGTGCAAAGAGTTTTTTCTTGATGCCGATAGTTTAAAAACAGAGTATGATACCGATTACACAGGCAAATATCATGCTCTATATACCATAGTTGAAAGCACTTCACCGCTAAAAACCGATGAATATTTAATCATTACCGCTCAATATTCCGGTTTGGGAATAGATACAATACAAGGTTATGAGTTGGTAAAATATTCTGCAAGCAATACGGCTGCAAGTACCGCTATAACAATGGAATTGGCAAAAAATTTCAAAAAAGAAAGCAATAATTTGAAACGAGGAATAATATTTTTGTTTGTAGAGAGCAAGGATTTTGAACAAGAGGCGTGCATTCCCTTTGCAGATTACTTAAAGAAAGAAAAAAACATTGTAGCAGGGTTTGATATAGATAACTTGGGATTTCAAATCAAAGACTCAGCGGGAAACTACGACGAAGAGAGTACTAATATAGAATATGAAATAACCACAAGAATAAAGAGTGCAAGCAAAATAGTAAGCACCTCAGTTATAAATGATTTGGACATAAACTCGGGAATACACAACAGCACAAACAATACAAAAATACCATTCACCTTTATAGGAAACTATAACTATGTGTATATATATGAGGATAAGGCTGATACTTTGGACTATGATATGATGAATAAACTCCTTGTTCAGATACAAAAAGTAATTACTTGCTTTGACAATGCCGATTTGGAAATAGAGGACTACAACGAAGAAACAGAACCTATGGAAGAAAACAGTTTTAGTTTTGGCAATGGTTTTATCAACAAATACAAACACTCAAGTTATTTTGGTATCAATATTATGCCATTGGGTAACAATCAACACGATTATCAAAATGGCACAATGACAGGTAAAAATGCCTATGCTTTCTCAGCAGGTTTGTTTTATCGCTGGCATTTGTCTAAATATTGGGCTTTGAAATTGGACGCAAATTATGAATACCTTAAAGCAAAAAGACACGAGGGCAAATACTCGGCTAACGTTGTTTCCATTCCTTTGGCTCTTGTATTAACTACGGGAAGCAAAGCAATGATGGAATTTGATATTTACGCCGGAGCCTATTATGATTACATAATGAGTGGCAAACTAAACGACAAAAAACTTTCGTTTGATGATTTTAAAAGAGATGAGTGGGGATTTCAATGGGGATTTGATATAAGAATTAACAGGTTTATTTTTGGACTATATTACAAAACCCCATGGAACAGCGTTAATACTCAATCCTACAGAGAAAAAACAGGCTTGGGACGTATAAAAGAAGAAACAAAATACAATTTAAAACTTGGTTGGAGATTATAATAAATAGAAAGGTATTGGAAAAATGAAAAAAAATTTAAAAATAACAGCCATAGAACCCATTGGTATAAGCAAGGAAAAAGAATCGGAATTAAAACTTTTCTTTGAAAAATACGAATGTAGTTTTAATGTTTTCTATGACAGAAAAGAAGACAATGCTTCTCTTATAGAGAGAATAGCCGATAATGATGTAGCCATAGTTTCAAATATACCTCTAAAAAAGGAGGTTTTGGAAAAATGTCCCAATTTGAAACTTTTGGCAGTTGCTTTCACGGGCATAGACCATATTGATATGGAATATTGCAGAGAAAGAAATATTGAGGTTATCAATGCTTCGGGTTATGCCACAAGAGCCGTTAGTGAGTTGGCAGTGGGAATGATTTTGGATGTTTATAGGAAAATAAGCGAATTTAATAACGGTATAAGAGAAGGTAAAGGAAGAAACAACTTTTTGGGAAGTGAGTTATATCAAAAAACAGTTGGTATAATAGGAATGGGAGCAATAGGCAAACAAACTTCTTTATTGTTAAAAGCCTTTGGTTGCAATGTTTTGGCTTACTCTCACAGTAGCAATTTGGTAATGGAAAGAGAAGGTATTAAATATGTTGATTTTAATACACTTATGCAAGAAAGCGATATTATTTCCTTACACGTGCCTTTGACCACTGAGACAGAAAACCTTATAAACAAAGATAATCTAAAACTTTGCAAGCCTTCTGCCATATTAATCAATACCTCAAGAGGCAAAGTCGTAAATAGTGAGGATTTGGCTTTTGCTTTAAATAACAACCTTTTGGCTGGTGCCGCTGTTGATGTCTATGAAACAGAACCACCTTTAAAAAACACTCACCCTTTGTTACAAGCCAAAAATTGCATTTGTTTGCCTCACATAGCATACGCTACCAAGGAAAGTTTTGATAAACGTATCAACATAGTAGCAAGCAATATAGAAAAATGGTTAAATAAATAATATTATACATTAAATAACAAAAAAGACGTAATTACTAAAATAATTACGTCTTTTTGATTTTACTTTTTTACAATTATTTGGAGCAACCGCCTTCTTTGTGTTTGTCTGATTTAGAACAGCCACCTTCTTTTTTGTGGTTATCTGATTTAGAGCAACCGCCTTCTTTGTGTTTGTCTGATTTAGAACAACCAGCATCTTTTTTGTGGTTATCTGTTTTGGAGCAACCACCTTCTTTGTGTTTGTCTGATTTAGAGCAACCAGCATCTTTTTTGTGGTTATCTGCTTTAGAGCAACCACCTTCTTTGTGTTTGTCTGATTTAGAGCAACCAGCATCTTTTTTGTGGTTATCTGCTTTAGAGCAACCGCCATCTTTGTGCTTATCAGTTTTGGAGCAACCGGCATCATTTGATGTTTTGTTGGAAGTACAGCATGCAGGAAGTTTTTTTCTTGCTTCAACGTTTGCTTTTTCTTCTCCTGCGTCAAAACCAATATTTGCAACAGCTTTCTCTATTGCCTTAACATCGGTTATTTTTTCATCAAAATCAACGGTCAAAACCTTTGTTTCTCTATCCCAAACGGCAGTTGTTACACCCTTTACATCTTTGGCAGCCTTTTCTATTTTAGCCTTACACATATTACAATTGCCATTTACTGTGATTTTAGCAGGTTTGGCACTCAAAGTTCCAAAACTCATAGCAACCATAACAAAGGTTGCCATCAAAGTAATTTTTACAGTTTTTTTCATTTCTCTATGATGCTTTTATTATTTATACTTTCTTCAAACGTGTGTATATATACAAATATTGCATCAACAAACAACAATTTCAACATAGCCCACAATATAATTTATAATGCTCTGCCCTTATGCCAACTTATCATAACTCATAACGACCCATTCTACCCCATAAGAAAAAGAGCTAAAAGTAACGGCTCTGCAATATCTTAACTCATAAAACAGAGGCAAAAAATAATGGCTCTGCCCTTATAGAAACTTTATAGTTGTGTGCCTGTAATCAGGTAAAAAATGGCAAAATCGGTTTACTGAAAATCAATGAGTTACAAAATAAATTTTTGCACGCGTTTGGTCAGGTCG
>CAZITO010000028.1:0-22569 GCA_964542225.1 uncultured Bacteroidaceae bacterium
TCGGCGTTTCGATAAAATAAAACGCCGTTTTGTTTTTATTGATTATCAAGTAGTTGCAAAGGTAAAAATTGGGATTTTTGTGATAGGGGTATTTCTCTATGCAAAGTTACGAAGATTCTGCGACCTGACCAAACGCGTGCAAAAATTTATTTTGTAACTCATTGATTTTCAGTAAACGCATTCGCAGGGTATTTTATAGAGGCAAAGCCGTTATATTTTTTGATGGGTTATAATGGGGGCTATGAGTTGTAATAGGTTAGATTGGGAGGAGCCGTTATTTTTGCTTGTTGTTTTTTTGTTTTTTGATAGGTTATAATAAATTGGCATAAGTTATTATTAAAACTTATGCCAACTTAACTTATGCTAACCTATAAAACTGTAAAAGAAAAAAGGTTACGCTTATATATTAAATTTTATCTTTAATTTTTCTATCATATCTGCCGTCATCTTAGGCAAATCATATTCAGGTTTGAAGCCCCATTCTTCTCGTGCGCAAGTGTCGTCCATCCAGTTTGGCCAAGAGTCCGCTATGGATTGTTTTACAGGCTCTACCTCGTAAGTCATTTTGAAATCAGGGTAATGTTTTTTTACCTCGTTATATATTTCTTCCGGGTCAAAGTGCATGGCTGTAACATTGAAAGAGTTTCTATGTTTAAGTTTAGAAGCATCTGCCTCCATAATGTTTATTGCGGCATTAAGAGCATCGGGCATATACATCATATCCAACAGAGTACCTTTTTTCAACGGACAAACGAAATCCTCGCCCTTTACAGCAGCATAATAGATATCCACGGCGTAGTCTGTTGTACCACCGCCCGGAGGCGTAACATAGGATATCAAACCGGGAAATCTTACGCTTCGGGTATCAACTCCAAAACGTTTGAAATAATAATCTCCCAACAATTCTCCCGTTACTTTGGTTACTCCGTATATGGTTTGAGGTCTTTGTATTGTGTCTTGAGGTGTGCCGTCCAAAGGTGTATTTGGTCCAAATGCTCCTATGGAAGACGGAGTAAATAAAGCACATTTTTTCTCTCTTGATACTTCCAAACAATTAATTAATGCACCCATACCTACATTCCAACCAAGCATAGGATTTTTTTCTGCTGTAGCCGACAAAATAGCAACCAAATTATAGATAGCATCAATATTATGTTTCTCTACCACTTCGGCTATTTGTTTTGCATCGCAAGCGTCTACTTTGCCCGTCGGACCTGATTCTTGTATAGCGTTGGTTAATCTTTCTGGGTTTAAATCTGTGGCGACAACATTTGCTCCGCCATATACTTCACGCAATCTCATTGTAAGTTCAGAGCCTATCTGTCCTCCGGAACCTAAGACTAATATCTTTTTCATTTTCCAAAATTGAATGTTATGTATTAAACAATACGTTATCTTTACTCTAATTTTTTTGCAAAAATACAACTATTTGTAAAAATCACTTATCTTTATAAAAAAAATTCTATTTGAAAAATAATTTACTTTTTTCCTCAAAGCAAAGAAAATTAAATAACTTTGCAAAAATAATTTTTTGACATTATGATAGGAATAGATAAAATACAAACAATAAAAACGGATATGTCTGTGGTTGTTGTTTGCAGTACTGAAAACATTAATTCTTTAAGAGAAGGCGTTCTTTCCAAACAACAATTGGAATACATCAGAGCCGAGTTTGAAAACAATGCAATAAAGGAATTTTCTTTTAATGATTTGGGACGATATGTTTTTGTAAGAATAGTGGAACAAACGGGTATAGACTATAAGGATAAGGAAAAATACAGACGTTTGGGAGCAAAGATGTTGGAAGAATGCGACAAAAAATATATCAAAGACCTTCAATTGATTACTCCCATAGACAAAGAAATGATATTGGGGTTTGTGGAAGGAATGTTGTTGGCAAGTTACGTCTTTGACAGATACAAAACCGACCCTAAAAGATTGATACATCCATTTGATAACTTGCATATTTGCGACAAGGACATAAGTATGCAAGACATTGAACCTTTAAGAATTATCTGCGAGGCAACGGAAAAATGCAGAGATATGGTAAACGAACCTGTTACGGTTATTAATGCCACCACTCTTGCCGAAACAATCAAAAATATGGGGCAGGAGACAGGTATGCAGGTGGAGATTTGGGACAAAGCAAGGATAGAAAAAGAAAAAATGGGCGGTATTTTGGCAGTGAACAAAGGCAGTGTTGAACCTCCTACCTTTACAATAATGGAATACAAACCTCAAACCTATGACAACTCTCGTCCTATTGTCCTTGTAGGTAAAGGAATAGTTTATGATACGGGCGGTTTAAACATAAAGACAGGTAATTATATGGACGATATGAAAAGCGATATGGCTGGAGCGGCACTTATGGCTTCGGTTATGTATGCTTGTGCAAGGCTTAATCTTCCTATCCATATTATAGGCTTGTTTCCTGCAACGGATAACAGACCGGGACTAAATGCCTATGCGAGCGGAGATATAGTCAATATGTATGATGGCACTAATGTGGAAGTGGTTAATACCGATGCAGAGGGACGTATGATTTTGGCTGATGCTTTGGCTTTTGCAAAACAATATGACCCTTCTTTGGTTGTAGATGCCGCCACTCTTACAGGTGCCGCTTCAAGAGCCATAGGTCCTTTTGGTATAGCCGCCATAGAGGAAAAGGCTGAGAGTTTTATGGAAATTTTGAAAACTTGCGGAAAAAGGGTTTATGAACGTATTGCGGAGTTTCCTTTTTGGGAGGAATATGACAATTGTATAAAATCGGAAATAGCAGATATAAAAAATTCCGGTGAGTCTTATGCCGGAATGATAACCGCAGGTAAATTTTTGGCTTATTTTACCAATTATCCTTTTATTCACTTGGATATAGCCGGCGTTGCCTTTACAAACAAAAAAGATGCTTACAACAGGCTGTTTGCTACAGGATGTGGAGTAAGGCTGTTGGTGGAATTTATTAAAACATATCACAAATAACAAAATAGAGCGAAAAACGGAGAATAAAAAAATGGCAAATTATAGTAGTAACGCTAATTATAACAACAGACGCAACAATGATAATATGCCCGTGAAAATAGGTATATCGCAAGGAGATATCAACGGCATAGGTTATGAGGTAATGTTGAAATGTTTTTCTGATAGCAGAATGTTGGACTTTTGCACTCCTATACTATATGGGTCAAGCAAAGTGCTTTCTTATCATAAAAAACTCATAGGTGCAAATGATTTTGTTTTTACCAATATTCGTTATGCTTCTCAAGCAGAGGCAAGAAAGTTTAATGTTCTTAATATTATTCACGATGAAGTAAAAATAGATATAGGACAACCGACAGAGGTTGGAGGACATTTGGCTGCTATGAGTTTGGATAGGGCTTGTGAAGAGATAATGCAAGGCAATATAGAGGCTTTGGTTACCAATCCCATAAACAAGAAAAATATACAGAGCGACACTTTTAATTTTCCGGGACATACGGAGTATTTGACAAAAAAATTTGGTGCAAAAGATTCTCTTATGATAATGACCTGCAGAAATATACATATAGGTATAATGACCAATCACTTGGCTTTGAAAGATGTGCCAAGAGTGGTTACAAAAGACCTTATTTTGAGAAAATTGCAGGTTATGGACTATTCTTTGAAACGAGATTTTGGCATACGTATGCCTAAAATTGCGGTTTTGGCTCTTAATCCTCACGCCGGAGATAGGGGACTTATAGGCACGGAGGACGATGAAATTGTTGCTCCTGCCATAAAGGAGGCTTATGATAATGGTATTCTTGCTTTTGGACCTTATCCTTCGGACGGCTTTTTTGGTAACGGCTCAATGAATGATTTTGACGGTGTAATGGCTTTGTATCATGACCAGGGTTTGATTCCTTTCAAATTGATGTCTTTTACGGAGGGGGTTAATTTTACGGCTGGTTTGCCATACGTCAGAACCTCTCCTGCACACGGCACGGCATACGAAATAGCAGGCAAAAACCAAGCCTCTGCTCAAAGTTATCGCAACGCTGTTTATTTGGCTGTGGAAATCATAAAAAACAGAAAAGAGTATGATGAATTGACTCGTAATACTCTGCAAAAAGCACATAGAGACAGCAATATAGACGAGGATATAACCACTGAACTTCAAAAGGACGACCACGACCAAAACGATATTCTGTAAGTATTTGTAAAAAGTCGTTTAAAGTTGCTTGGCAGTTTTAAACGACTTTTTCATAAAAAACAATATTTATAACAAAATATTTCCTAACTTTGCAAAGTAAGTTAATGAATAAAAAAAACAATGAATAATTTTTTGAAATACACCGATAATAAGACACTCTTACTGAAAAATAATAGGGGGGGGTAAAAATTGGTTATGCGTTTTTAGAGAGAACCTATTTTTTACAACAATTAAAAACTTCCTTTTATTTTTTTATTACCCATTAGTTTATAATATTTTGTAGAATATTATGGAAGGTGGCAAGTATATAAGAATTTTGAGAATAATGTTTGATACAACAATATCAAACAAAGAGATAACCCTGTTTAGAGGAGCGGTTTTGGCTTCTATGCAACAGCAGGGAAATATTCTTTTTCATAACCATAAGACCGATGATACTTTTCGTTACAACTATCCTTTGATTCAGTATAAGCGAATAAACAAATCGGCTTCCATTGTTGCTGTGGAACAAGGTACGGATATTGTGGGAGAATTTTTAAGCAAAGATTTTTCAACATTGCAAATAGGCGATGAAGAAAGAGAATTTAAGATAAACAAGATAATACCCGAAAGGATTTTTATACAAGTGTGGCAAAGTGAATTTGCTTACAGAATAAGGCGATGGCTCCCTTTGAATTCGGAAAACTATCGCAAATACACAGAGTTAAAAACTTTGTTGGAGAAAATCAAACTATTGGAAACCATATTAAAAGGCAATTTACTTTCTTTTTGCAAAGGCTTAGGGATATTTGTTTCAGAAGAATTAAAGGCTGAAATAACCAATCTTTCCGACCCTTTTATTGTAAAGAATAAAGGAGTTAAAATAATGGCTTTTGATATTGAATTTGTTTCCAATTTGTCTTTGCCCAATTTTGTAGGTATAGGCAAAAATGCGAGCATAGGTTATGGTATAGTAACAAGAAAAAGAGAAGAATAACAATAAAAAATACAATTATATGAAACAACTATTTGTTGGCGGTGATTTATCGGGAATTCAAAATTTCCTTTATAATATTTCTTCAAAAAAGGCAGCACTCAGTCTTAGAGGTCGCTCTTTTTTCTTGGATGATTATATGAAAAAAGTTTATAAGGAACTTGTAGACCAATTATCCTCAAAAAATGAAAAAAATGAAATTTATAATGGAGGTGGTAAATTTTATTTTATAACGGACGATACCGAAAAAAATAGAGAGGAAATAGAAAAATTTGCCAAACAGAAAAACAAAGAGATTTGGGAAGAGCATTTTGGACAACTTGCGATAAATATTGCATACATACCTTTTGACTATGTGGAAAATGGAGAAAAACAAAGGGTAAAACTTGAAAACAAAAGCGAAGGCAATATAGGTTTGTTGTTCAATGCTATTTCGGAAAAGTTTAAAAAGCAAAAACAACAAAAGTTCAAAGATTTGATTTTAGAGGATTATGATAAATTTTTTGAACCAATACCTGTACCCGAAAAAGTACAAGTTTGCGATGTTACAGGCATAGAGACCGAAAAATTGGAAAGATATGGAGAATTAAAAGTATTACCTTCTGTAAGAAAACAAATAGAGAAGGGTATAGAGATAAAGGCAGATGAAAAAAATCGCAATGAATTTTCGGATTATACCGAAGGCTCTTATTTGGGAGTTTTGAGAATGGATGTTGATGGTTTGGGAGGAAGGTTTGCCAAGGGCTTTGATAATTGGGAAGAATACAAGACTTTTTCGCATAAGTTGTCAAAGTTTTTTGATAGAGAAAACATTCAACAATTTTTTGATAAAGATTTTGTCGAGTTGATTTATTCGGGTGGAGATGATATTTTTGCGGTTGGGAGATGGGATAAGGTTATAGATTTTGCCGAGCGTTTACACAGTGAAGTAGACAAAAAGTTTGGAAAAGAAGATATTCATATTTCCGGCGGAATGGTAATAGTAAATGATAAGTTTCCTATTTCCAAATCGGCAGAACTTTCGGGGGAAGCAGAGGATAAAGCAAAGCAAAACGAATATAATGGAGTAAAAAAGAATTCTTTTACTTTCTTTAACGAGGCTGTTTCTTGGAAATATGAATTTGAACAAATCGAAAACCATAAGGAAAAGTTGCTTAATCTTATTGACAAAGATAAAATGCCTAAGTCCATACTTCATCAAATAATGTATTATTACGAATTGTCAAAACAAAAAGAAAATGAGTATAAATATCTTTGGCATTCGGCTTACTATATTACAAGATTTATGGACGGGAAATCAAAAGAGATAGTTGATTTTTGCACAACATTAAGAACGGAATTGGCTGAAAAGAAAAATTTAAAACTTTGGGCAATAGCATCTCGTTGGGCAGAACTTTTATTAAAAGACAAAGATAAAAAAGAAAATAATAATCAATAAAATATCAAATAATTATGGAATATCCACAAGATAAATTAAAACCCGAATGGGTTAAAGAACCAATAACGGAAGATATTGTTAATTGGTGCGAAAGTTTTGGTAAATATTTAGCAAAAAACAAGACAAAAAATGAGAAAGATAAGAAAACTGGACGTATAACAACTGTTGATATCAGAGATTCAAAAATGTCTACTTCCCAATTAAGAAAATTCTTTGGAGAGGTTAAGAGAATAGAGATGCAATATAACCCTTCTGATGTTGCTATGCTTAATCCTCTTTTGGCTTACGCTGTAGGTAGAGATGAGGGTAAAACAAAAATCAAAGACTTTCAAGTGGAAATATCAAAGGCTATAAGTGAAGTAAAAAACGAAGAAGATTTTAAAAACTTTGTACAAATATTTGAAGCGATAGTTGCTTATCATAAATGTTATGAAAAACAATAAAAAGGAGGAAATTACAATGAATAAACTTATAAAGAAAATAAAAAAAGAATATACTATTAAAGTATTGACAGGACTGCATATTGGCGGTAGCAGTGAGAATGTGGAAATAGGAGGAATAGATAACCCTGTAATAAAACTTGGAAATGGGAAACCATATATTCCGGGCTCTTCTCTTAAAGGAAAAATACGTTCTCTTTTGGAACAAAGTAGGGGAGTGAAAGAAGTCGGAGATGATTCTGAAATAAATAAATTGTTTGGTAGTGCCGCAGGCAAAGAAAATGCAACCCCTTCAAAAGTTATCTTTAGAGATTTTTATCTTACAGAGGATAGCATAAAGAAATTAAAAAACTCGGATTATCTTCCTATGCCTTATACCGAAAATAAATATGAAAATGTTATAAGTAGGCTAACCGGCAAAGCTCAGCATCCAAGACAAACAGAAAGAGTACCTGCCGGGGTGGAATTTGAAGGAGAAATTATTATTAATATTTGGGACACGGACACGGAACAAAATTTTGTAAAAATGCTTAATGAAGGTATATCTTTACTTGAAAACGATTATCTTGGAGGCAGTGGTTCAAGAGGATACGGACAAGTAAAATTTGAAGAGAAATCTTCTGTAATCCTATCTGCAGACAATGATTGGCAAGCAAAAAACAATGAGTAAAACAATGAAAACTGAGTTAACAATTTATAAACTCCGTTTTACCTCTCCTTTGCATATTTCAAACAGTAGGAGCGACTATGGGCAAAGTCTTAAAACAATAGACTCCGATACCATGTACGCCGCTCTTACCTCCTGTCTTGCAAAAATGGGGGAGACCATTTCAGAAAACGGAGACTTAGGTTTTACAATTTCATCCCTTTTTCCTTATTATCAAAAAGAAAAGGACGGCAAACCTCTCTACTTTTTTCCAAAGCCTATAAACGCAAAACTGCCCGAAACAGCGGAAAATCGCAAACAGATAAAGAAAATAAAGTATTTGGAGACAAATTATTTTTCACAACTTTTATCGGGTAATGTAAAAATAGAAGACAATAATATTCATGGCGATTATCTTTGCGAACAGAAGATAGAAAAATTTATCAAAACACAAGCAGACCAAAGAGTAAGTATAAAAGATAGAACAATGCAGGAAAAGGCTGAACCTTATTTTGTTGATAAGATTTTCTTTAAAGATTATTCGGGCTTGTTTTTTATCGCAAAAGGAGATACTACAAATTTAGACAAAGCCATGCCTTTGCTCGCTCTTGAAGGTATAGGAACAGATAGGAATATTGGCAACGGCTTTTTTGAATATAAGAGAGATACTGTATTCCTTGACATCCCAGAAAAAGCAGATTATTTTCTTAATCTTTCAATGATTTTCCCTGAAAGCAAAGAACAACTCTCTTTGCTTATGGATGAAAACTCCGCTTATGAGATTCAAAGGCGAGGAGGTTGGATAACTTCTTATCCTTATCAAAGTTTAAGAAAAAATGTTATATATGGTTTTTCGGCAGGTTCTGTTTTTAGAAAAGAAACTTCGGGGTTGGAAACTTTGGGCAAAATAGTTGATTTGCGACCAAAATGGAATGATACCGATATGCACTCTGTTTTTCGTTGTGGTCGTGCCTTAATATTACCTATAAAAATATAAAGATTATGGAAAGAAAAAAAATAAAACTTCAAACTCTTACCCCCGTCCATATAGGCAACGGAGAAATCCTAAAAGAGAATTTTGATTATATAAAGACCAAGGATAAAAATGGAATTTATATAACTCCTATAAATCATAATAAACTTTTTAAATGTCTTAATGAAAAAGGTCAAAATGTTATACTTCAATATACCTCAATGTTACAAAGTGGTGGAGGTATAAAATCGTTTATAGATAAACTACCTGATAATGAAAAAGAATCTTGTTATAACAGATATATTTGGTTAGATACAGAACAAAAAAATTTAGCACAAGAACTTAGAGAGCAAATTTATGATGGTTTTGGAAAGCCTTATATTCCCGGCTCATCCATTAAAGGTGCTATTCGTACAGTAATAATATCTGATTTAATGCAAAATCAGAGAGAATTAAATCTTAGATATAATGCTGTTTTGGGTAATATTACACAATATTTACAAGTTTCTGATGTAATGTTTGAGAATGGTTGTACAGATGCTTTAAATATGATTAATCTTAATATCAGGGAAAACCCTTACAGAGATGAGAGCAAGAGACAACTTGTGGAAGCAATTACAAAAGGTGAGGAAAGTTATCTAACAATAAAAATTACTAATACACAAGAATTTCAAGTGGCAAGCAGTATAAAAGATTTATTCTGTCTAATAAATAAACATACGCAACGCATATTGAATAATGAAATTAAATTTTGGAATAAGGATGAATATATTGAAAAGGGCGGTCTCATCGTGAAGAATTATATTGATACGTGTAAAGAATTACGTAACGATATAACTGCTCTTGATAATAACTCTTGTATTCTCAGACTTGGACATGCTAATGGTTGGAAGTTTATAACGGGTGATTGGGTTAAAACTAAAGCAACCAATAATGAAGAATGGCACAATATTGTTAATAGGTCTCGCCCTAATAATGAAAGAAATTATAGCCAATATCCTTTTCCAAAAACACGCAGAATAAATATTACAGATGATAAAGTAAATCTACTTGGCTTTGTAAAACTAACAATAGAGGAATAAAGAAAAACGAATAAACAAATGAGAAAAGTACATATTTCATTGGTGGGTAAGGAAACGGTTCCAATCTATTTGGGTGTAAAAGAAGCAGAACCTGATATGGTTTTCTTAATATGTTCTTCTAATACAAAAACTGAAGCAGAAAGAATTGCAAAGCAATTTCCTAATATGGAAATTAAAACAATAGAGTTTGAGCCAATGGATTTGGAGAAAATTTTTTCAGATATAAAAATATTGGAGCAACAATTTAAGGATGATGATATTATTTCCTTAAATCTTGTGGGCGGAACGAAGTTTTGGTCATTGGCTTTTTACTCTGTTTTCACTTTAAAAGAGAATGTTACAATAAATCTTATAGACCAGCAAAATAATCTTTGGGATTTTAGTACGCAAACATTTAAACAACTTGAATTTGATATAACTAAAGTTTTTGAATTAAATGGTAATCCTCTTACTAAATACACTCGCTTTGATGAATATGAAAGTGAAGATTTTGTTGTTGTAAATGATATTTACCAACAAATAAGAAGGACTAATTTTGAAGATTTTAATAAACTAACTTCACCGGCAGATAATAAAACAAAGGATGAATTACAAAGAAATAAAGGAGAATTATCTTTATCTTCTGATTCAAAAGTGGAGTGGCTTAGACCTGATTATGCCGTAATATGTTTACGTAAGAAGAATAGATATGTAAATGAAATTAGAGAATTTAAGTTATATAGTCCTCATTCTGTAGATATTCTTTTTAATACACATTGGTTTGAAGTAAAGGTTGCACAATTATTATCTAAAATTTACAAAGCAGAAAATATTTATTTGAATTGCGTATTTAGTTTTAAAAAAGTTAATACAGACAAAAATGAAGTTGACATTATTGTAAAAGCGGGAGAAAAACTTTTGTTTGTGGAATGCAAAACACAGATTAAAAACACTACAGATATTGATAAGTTTGCTACGGTTGTAAGAAATTTTGGAGGTAAAAGCAGTAAGGCTTTGTTTGTTACGGATGCTAAAATGTCTTCACCCGCAATTGAGAAATGTAAAGAATCAAATATTGCTTTTTTATCATTGGAGGATTATAGAAATACTAAAAATGTAGCAAATGTATTAGAACAACAGTTAACACATTTTATTAATGATATAAACAAATAAGAGAACATGAAAACAATAGTAAATATAGTATCGGCGCAAACACTTCCTAACTATCTTTTTATACAAGAAATGTATGAACCTAAAGACAAAATAGTTTGGATAGTAACAGAAAGGATGAAGTTTGCTATGCAATATTTAAGAAATGCTTTGCCTGATGTTTCGCATGAAGAAATAATTATAGATAAAGAGGATAATCTCAAACAAATAAAAAAAGATTTGAGAGAGAAGTTTAAAACTGAAGATTCAGAGAATTCTTGCTATTATGTCAATCTAACAGGAGGAACAAAAATATTGTCATTATCTGTTTATGAGTATTTCAAGGAAAATCACAAGCAAACCAATTTCTATTACATTTCAATAGACAAGAAAAATACAATTATCAATATAGAGACACAAGAGGAAATTCCAATAAAATATAGAATTAATGTAAATGAATATTTTACACTGTATGGATTGAGAAAAAAAGAAACAGATGAAGATACTATTCCTTATTTATCTGTTGAAAATGCCGAATATATGTATTCGTTATTAGAGTGTGGTATTTATCAAAGAGAAGAAATAACAACTTTAAGGAGTAGAACATATAAAGGTAGACTAAAATTGACTCCAATAAATGATTTGCAAGACGAGTCAATAAAAGGCTTTATTGTTTCAAACAAATTTCCAACAAAGAAAGACGGAAAAATTGATAAGCATGATGTTAAGTATATTGTCGGTGAATGGTTAGAAGATTTGATTTTTTATGTTACACAATATAACGAAAAGCCTGATTCTATACTTAAAGGAATACATATATACAAAGATTCTCAATCCCAAAGCAATCAAGAATTGGATGTAGTTTATACAAAAGACAATGAATTCTTTATCAGAGAATGTAAAACAGGTTTTGAGAAAGAGAGCATGTTTAATGAAATTGTGTATAAGGCAGCGGCAATAAAGACTCTTTTTGGTATAGGAATGAAAAGTTCTGTGTATTGTTGTAGAGAAAAACTTGACGATAATGAAAAAACAGTAAAAAAAATGAATGAAACGCTCAATAAAATGAGTATAACCTACTTTGGTAAAAAAGAAATTGACGATGAACTTGATAAACTTAACCAATCATCCTTATAGTGTTTGGACTAAAGAGCAGAAAGAGATTGCCATTAAAGAATTTGGACAAGTTATTGATTATCCTTTTCCAAATGTAGACCCAAATAAAAGTGAAAAAGAAATTTCTCTTTTGGCAGATGGTATTTTTGAGGATGTAATGAAAAAGTTTGGCAAAGAAATAACCATTCATATTATGGGAGAATTTACTCTTTGTTTTGCTCTTGTTAAAAGATTTCAAAAAGAGGGCATTGTTTGTCTTGCCTCTTGTACGGAAAGAAATGTAACAGTTTTAACCAATGGAGAAAAAATAGCAAAATTTGAATTTAAAAGATTTAGAAAATATGAGTAATCCAAAAGATATAAAACTAACTGAAAGCCAACAAAGTGTTTTGGATAAAATAAAAACTTTTATTGATAGCAAAGACAGAGTTTTTATTCTTAAAGGTTATGCAGGTACGGGAAAAACCACTTTAATGAGGTTTTTGATTGAATATCTTAAAAGTCAAAAAAAATCATACAAGTTATTGACTCCAACGGGGAGGGCAGCCAAAATACTTGCCAATTATACGGGAAGCACCGCCAATACCATTCACTCTTTGATATACAGATACCAATCTTTTAATAGAGATGTTGAAAACATAGACGATTTATTCAAAAAAGAAACCGAAGTAAAACAATTAACTTTGAATTTTGCTCCTTTGACACGACAAGATGTGGAAAGACGAGAGGCAATAAAAAAAGGCAAAAACAATGATATAAAAGAGATAATATATATTATAGACGAGGCTTCCATGGTATCGGATTTTGCTTCTAAAAAGGTGGTTCAAGCACAATTTGGTTCAGGTCGTCTTTTGTTGGAAACCTTTTATTATGATGAATTACCGGAGTCAAAGTTTATATTTGTCGGAGACCCTTGCCAGTTACCACCTATAATGGCTTATTTTTCACCTGCTTTGGATGGTGATTATATACAGAAAGAATTCAATTATACCTCACAGGAAACCCAACTTACTCAAATAATGCGACAAAAAGATGATAATACCATCATACAAGCAGCCACAACCATTAGAAAACTTTGGGAAAAAGCCCCAATAGACAAGTTGGACTATGGGAGAAACAGAGTTTGGGGCTTTTTGCCAATAAAGAAATATAAGGATATAAAACTTATGCCTAACCTTGAAAGTATGGAAGACAAGTATTTGCGAGACGTTAAACAATATGGCTATAATCATTCCATTTTTATTTGTCGTAGCAATAAAGACTGTAGTTTGATATCTCAAAAAATCAGACAACAATTGGGATTTAAGAAAGCCATAGAGGTCGGTGATATTCTTATGATTGTACAAAATCAATATACAACAGGTTTAATGAATGGTGATATGGTAGAGGTTGTCGGAGTAGAAAATAATAAAATATCCACTCCTTATAACAAATATCAAACTCATCTCTCTTTTAGAAGGGTAACGGTTAGAGAACTTTTTACTCAAAAAGAGAGTACAACTCTTTTGATAGAAGAGACGCTTACCTCACCAACCAATAATTTGGATACCGACCAACAAACCTCGCTTTTCGTTGATTTTATTACAAGAATGAAAAAATTGGGGATAACAGAAAGGAAAAAATCGGAAGCATTTAGAGAAAGTTTGTACAATGACCCTTATCTTAATGCTCTGCGTTGCTCATACGGTTATGCTGTTACTTGTCATAAGGCACAAGGGGGCGAGTGGAACAATGTTTATATTCACTTTGGTGCAAGAAATCTTACACTTAACCCTACAAAAACCATATACCAATGGGTATATACGGCTTTGACGCGTGCCAAAGAGAATGTTTTTCTTGTAGATGACTTTTATATAAATTAAAAGAGATTATGGAGTTGGTTATAAATACTTTTGGCACAGCACTTAACAGAGATAACAATTCTTTTGTTATTTCCACCAAGGAGGGCAGACAAACAATTCCCTCCGATAGTGTTTCATCCATTCAGGTAGGCAAAGGGGTATCTCTGACAAGTGATGCCATTATGCTTGCTGTTGAAAAAGAAATAGAAATATTTTTTAACGACAAGACAGGCACGCCTTTGGGGAGAATATGGAGTCATAAGTATGGTTCTATTTCCACAATACGCAAAGGACAAATAAATTTTACTTTTTCACATGAGGCTTTGCAATGGATTAAGCAGGTTATTTGCACAAAAATAGAAAACCAACAAGCCCTTATCCTTATGCTACAAACAGAGGATAAGGTTCAAAAACGCAATTCACAAAAGGCTATTTCTCGTTTGGAGGATTATAAAACAAAGATTTCTCATTTGGAGGGTGATATTGTTTCCGATGTTGCTTCAAGTATGAGAGGGTGGGAGGGGGTTGCAAGCAAAATATATTTTGAAGCCCTTAATTCCGTCCTTCCCTCAGAATTACAATTTGCCACTCGTAGTCAAAAACCTGCTATGGATATAGTCAACGCCTTTCTTAACTATGGTTATGGCATTTTATACGGAAAAGTAGAAAGTGCCTTGATAAAAGCAGGTATAGACCCATACGTTGGAGTCTTGCATAGAGATGATTACAATAGACCCGTCTTGGTTTATGATGTTATTGAACTTTATAGGGTATGGGTGGATTATGTTGTTTATAATATTGCTTGCCAAGAAGTAATTACGGATGAATATTATTCTGTTAGGGAAGATGGCTCTTATTGGTTGGAAAATTTGGGGAGAAGAGTGTTAATACAATCTTTTAATGACTACATGGAGGATATTGTTACCATTGATGGACTTCAACGCTCACGTATTACTCAAATACAACTATATGCTCAACGTTTGGCTCAAAAATTAAAAGACTTCAAATAACAAAAAAACACTATGCTGTCAGCCGGTAAAAATATTCAATCCTCAGGGGACAAACTTATGAAAGTGAGTTTGGATTATCTTTATCACAGTGTCAAAAACCCCAAACCCGAAATTTCTGCAAAAATCAAACAACTGAGGATTGTGAGAAATTTAGACCGCAAAAAATATTCTTATCTAAAAAGACAATTGCCTTATATAGTTTGCGGAGTTTTTAATCCTCCATTCAGGCGTTTGGAAAATTTTGTTTATACAGAGTATTTTATCGTAGATTTAGACCATCTGTCAGAAAAAGAAATAGCGCCCGAAGAACTCAAACAAAGACTGATAAAAGACAAACGTTTGTTACTTATCTTTCTTTCTCCGGGGAAGGATGGGTTAAAACTTGTTTATTCCTTAAAAGAACGTTGTACCGATGCAGGTATTTATTCCATATTTTATCGCAAATTTGTACAAGCCTTGTCTTTGCAATACAACTTGGAACAAATTGTAGATACCGCAACAAGTGATGCAAGTAGAGCATGTTTCATAAGTACAGACGAAAACGCATATTATAACCCTGAGGCAGAAAAAGTTAATCTGAATGACTATATAAATACTGAAGATACGTTTGCTCTTTTTTATGAAAACAAGCGAGAAAACAAACAGCGAAAACAAGAGCAACAAATAAGTAAAACAGAAAACAAACTTCCTAAAGACCCTGACGAAGAAGCCTTGACACAGATAAAACAAGTTTTAGGAGCAAAGACAAGAAACAAAAAGGAAAAAAATGTTTTTGTACCTGAAAAACTCAATGAAATAATAGTTGATTTAAAATCGTTTATAGAGCAAAATAATATAATTGTTTATGAAATAGTAAATATACAATACGCAAAAAAGATTCGTTGCAAGTTTTCCAACAAAAAGGGAGAGGTTAATTTGTTTTATGGCAAAAGAGGTTTTTCTGTTGTGCAATCGCCTTCTTCGGGTACATCTGCAGAATTAAACGAAGTTTTGGCTCAATTGATAGAAGTTTATCTCGAAGAAAACACTTAAAACACCATGCCAAGGAAAAAATATTCGGATTTGCCTTTTGTTGAGGCTGTTATGATTGTTAAACAAGCAACTTTGCAAAATTCAAAACTCTTAAAACAAAAGCCTCTTGACAAAACAGAGTTGGAAAATCTTGAGTCTTTGCAGGAAAGAGTAAATAAGATTTTGGGCATAATAAACAATGAAAAAAGAAAAAATACAAATATGTTATTCTTTGTTATGTATGATATAGAGAGCAATAAGGTAAGAAATCTTGTATTCAAATATTTGAAAAAAGAGGGATGTACAAGTGTGCAAAAATCTATTTTCTTGGGAGATACCACTATGGAAAAATTTAATTCCATAAGGGAAAACCTTTCGCAAGTACAATCATGTTATGACAATGATGACAGCATACTTATTGTTCCCATATCAACAGATTATTTAAAATCTATGAAAATTATAGGAAAACAAATAAATGTGGATATAATTTTGAAAAATAAGAATACGTTATTCTTTTAAATTCATTAAACCATTAACATAAAGTTCTTTGAAAAATAGGATATAATTTTTTATCTATAAGTTAGATAATAATGTGTTTTAAGTTATTATAACTTATACAAACTATGTTGACTTATAAAACAGAATAAGAAAAATAACTGCTATGCCATATATCAACCCAAGTTAATTTGTACAACAATACTACTCATTTTTGTAAATAAAAAACATTTATTTTTATGTATTTACAAAAAAATACCTATCTTTGCAAAGTGAAAACACTTGTACTTTTTTATAAGTGGTTTTGCGATTTTGATATAAAATTTATAGTTTAGTTATTTGAAAAACAGTAAAGTATATTTTTTGGTAACAAAGACCATATTCCACAAAAACAAGGATTAAGACCGCCTCCTACATTCCCCTACATGCTTTTCTATCTCAGAAACAAAGACCATATTCCACAAAAACAAGGATTAAGACTCACTTTTTCTTTTTCCATATCTATTTTTCATTTTTAACAAAGACCATATTCCACAAAAACAAGGATTAAGACACTTTCAAATCTATAAATGAAAGCTCTCATAAATGATAACAAAGACCATATTCCACAAAAACAAGGATTAAGACAGAAATACCAAATTCGAACGGCACCCCTTTAAGAAACAAAGACCATATTCCACAAAAACAAGGATTAAGACTTCATTTCTTTTTTAGCCTCCGAGTAGGAAGCTAGAAAACAAAGACCATATTCCACAAAAACAAGGATTAAGACAACTAAAACACTATTTTAGTTACTCAACGTTTTCACAAACAAAGACCATATTCCACAAAAACAAGGATTAAGACATGAAATACCAAATTCGAACGGTACCCCTTTTAGGGAAACAAAGACCATATTCCACAAAAACAAGGATTAAGACGGTACCCCTTTTAGGGATGCCAAGTTAATAATATAACAAAGACCATATTCCACAAAAACAAGGATTAAGACTACATTCTTTGTAAGATGTTAGAAAACTTTTAAAATTAACAAAGACCATATTCCACAAAAACAAGGATTAAGACGCTCTATGATAAACCTGCAATCTTTGAAAAAATTCAAAACAAAGACCATATTCCACAAAAACAAGGATTAAGACAATCTATGTTTTTTCATATTCTATTTTTCTTTTTTTAACAAAGACCATATTCCACAAAAACAAGGATTAAGACCTATTAAATTTATTATATTCTTCCTTTTTCATTTTAACAAAGACCATATTCCACAAAAACAAGGATTAAGACCTCTCTGGCATCATAGATGCCCTTAAAATTATCAAACAAAGACCATATTCCACAAAAACAAGGATTAAGACTTGCCAATCTCCGCCATATGTTTATAAGCCATTATAAAAACAAAGACCATATTTCACAAAAACAAGGATTAAGACTCCCCATTACACTCTATTACATCACCTCTAACTAAACAAAGACCATATTCCACAAAAACAAGGATTAAGACAATTCAACACTTAGATATTGATAAAAATCGGCTCCGTAACAAAGACCATATTCCACAAAAACAAGGATTAAGACTTTTTCCATTTTTTAACTTTTTTAAACTAATTTTAACAAAGACCATATTCCACAAAAACAAGGATTAAGACACAGCTAAACTCAAACGGCATCTTCTTTAAAGATGCAACAAAGACCATATTCCACAAAAACAAGGATTAAGACATTTTTTTCAAAAACTTCTCATTTATAGACAATGGTCAACAAAGACCATATTCCACAAAAACAAGGATTAAGACTTCTAAAACGGGAGAATCCGGGAATATTCATCCATAAACAAAGACCATATTCCACAAAAACAAGGATTAAGACTGCAAATAGTTCGGCGCATCTATTCAATACCTTTTCAACAAAGACCATATTCCACAAAAACAAGGATTAAGACTTTTTGAACGCCCGCTTTATATCTTTCTCAAAGCGCAAACAAAGACCATATTCCACAAAAACAAGGATTAAGACCTATTTCAAAGAACTAAAATACTATTTTAGTTACAACAAAGACCATATTCCACAAAAACAAGGATTAAGACACCACCCCACTGGTCACTACTATCATCAGTAGCAAACAAAGACCATATTCCACAAAAACAAGGATTAAGACCTTTCTTTCTATCTGAATAATCTTTTAAATACTGAACAAAGACCATATTCCACAAAAACAAGGATTAAGACTTGTTGCGCTTTGATTTTTTGCGGGGGGAGGTTAGCATAACAAAGACCATATTCCACAAAAACAAGGATTAAGACTTCATAAATGATTTTCCAACGCAAAGATTCCAAGATAAAACAAAGACCATATTCCACAAAAACAAGGATTAAGACAAAGTTTAAAAAGTTTAATAATTTTAAAAAAGTTAAAAAAAATGAGTAACAAAAAAAGACTTGAGTACAACCAAACTGTTCCTTATTTAAATAGTAAAAATGATGATGATGAAAGAAGTACTGGTGTTTCTGACTTTCCCAGTTTAACAACAGATGAATTTAAAGAGTTGTTAGAAGAAAGAATAAAAGCCTACTGTAAGGATAAAGAAAACGAAGATGATATGGGTGGTAAACCCGGTAATATACTTATATTTGGTGCTCCCGGTATTGGTAAATCAACCATACCAAGAGAAGTTGTTATGGAATACAACAAAAACAAAGAAGGAAAAGATAAGATTGCATTGATTAGTGTAAACTGTGCAAATATTAATCCAGGTGAATTAACTATGCCAGCACCAGCAAAAAAAGAAGGATGTTTTAAGTTTTATTAAAAAAAACATAGGTAGTTTATTCAAGAGAGATTCTTTAAAAAAAACAGACTTGGATAAAAATTTAGGTGATATTAATGATGACCAATATGTTGCTGTTAATGCACCACAACCTTGGTTACCTTGTTTCAAACCAACTGGTGACCCAAATATAGATAAAATTTTGGATATGGCAGCAAATGGTGGAATAATGGAAACAAGTTATTCAACCTCTGAAAAAACTGGTTCTGGTGGTATCATTCTTTTTGATGAGTTTTTGAGAGCAAAACCAGCAGTATTTGACCAATTGATGAATTTCCTTCTTGAAAGAAAAATTTCGGGTTATACACTTGGTTCAAAATGGTTTATTATTGCTTGTTCAGTTAGACCTTGTGATGATAATCTTAATTCAGATAACTGGAGAGTATTTGGTGCTGCATTACGTCAACGTCGGGCAGGAATATATCATATGGAACCAGACCCAGAGAGTTGGAAAAAATGGGCAAAAAAAAGAGGTTTTGATAAAACACTTATGAAATTTATATTTGATGAATCCCCTGAAAGTTTTATAAATGGTGAATATACTCGTTGGTATAGAGTTGCTAATAAAGATTTTATTGGAAAAACTTCAAACAATCCTATCACACCACGTACCTGGATGTATGTAAACAATGAATTAATAGAATATAAAAATTATAATAAAAAATTTGAAGATGTTGAATATGGTGATTTGGTATCACATATGACGATTGATGAGGTTAAAGAAGTGATTGGACCAGTACTTGGTAAGGACTTCACAAATGAACTTTTAGATTGGTTAAAAAATTACAAGAATAATTCTGTTGATTTAAATGAAATTGAAAAAGACCCTACAGGAACACAACTTATGATTCACACAAACCAGTCACACTAGAAGATGTTATGGTTATGAATTTAATAATAAAATAGTATTTGATTATAATACCAATGAATTGTGTGTTATGACGAATGATGCATTTGTTGAAAAATATGCAAGAGTAATGTCAACAGAACAAAAAAGTTATTATGGTATAAAAGATAAAAATTCAGATTCATCAATCCAAGATAAGTTGGAATATAAATACAAAAAACAATGTGAATTTGAAGATTTTATGTTGAATAATTTTAATATAAAATAATGATAAAAAAATACCAAAAAAGTTGGTTGATATAGATAATTTTTGTATATTTAACTTACAATAAAACCCAATTAAAAATTTAAATGGATATGGAAAACAATAAAAAGAAAGTAATTTTTAATATTTATTATAAAATAATAATATCTTAATAAATAAAATATATAATCAATATATGGATAATAAATCAAATAATATAACTAATGAAAGTTCTATCAATAGAATTGCACAATGGATATATTCACATGATATAGCAATATTGACTGCATATAGAGACACATTTGCAAATGCTACAAAAAATACATTGGATGATAGACCTGATGAATTGAAAAAAGAAGATGAAAAAAATGGAATAACAGATCCATCTAAGAAAAAACCATATACTTATACTACGTCCGAGAAAAAGGATAGAAATAGAGATTTACGTTCTACATTGCTAAGCCTTGGTTATGGTGTTACAAAACTAAGTGGTAATTATATAGAAAATTATGAAAAAGACAATGCGAGAGAAGTACCTGATGAGGCATCCTTTTTCGTTGTAAATTTGCACGATGATTCTAATTTTTATAATAATATTTTTAAATTATCTGAATATTATAATCAAAATTGTTTCATATATAAACCAAAAAATAGGGATATTGCATATTCAGTTGGTACAAACACTGCAAACAATCCTGGTTATAATCGAAAAATAAGAGCAGGTAAATTTCATATGAATATTGATAATCAATTTTTATCGCGTTATGGAAATTTCAATACGAGAAAAAATGCACGCATCAATAACCAAAAAAATCAAACTCCTATTACGTTAGAGGAATGGAGTACATTAGAACGAACGGGTAAAATGGTGGTTTCTCGAATTGCAGATGATGTTATATCTAATATCAAACAATTACGAGCTAATGTTATATACGAAAAACCTTAAGTATGCAACGGATATGTTTAAAGGGTGTAAATCATTTAATCAAGATTTAAGTAATTGGAATACGAAAAATCTTGTATATGCAGAAGGGATGTTTGATGATTGTCCAATAAAAGATGAATATAAACCAAAAATACAAGATATATAAAATGGGAGTACTTAAAAAAATAACAGATAAATATTACGGTAGATACACGAGGTTAGAAGATATTATATATACCTAATGTTGAAATAAATCATAAATTCACTGATAATAACGGGAAATTTCATAAAAATGGTTATTATAAAGAAAGAGGTTATAAAAATGTAGACCTCAATGATATTGATGTGTCTAACATAAAGTATATGAATAGTTTGTTTTTTTGATATAAAAGATAAAAACGGAAAGATTCTATGGAAAGACATTCCTTTTTCGTGTGATATATCAGGTTGGGATGTTTCTTCTGTGAGAGATATGGGTAATATGTTTGACGAGTGTAAATTATTTAATCAAGATTTGAGTAATTGGAATACGAAAAATATTGAGAGTACACAAGGGATGTTTGAAGAACAAAGACCATATTCCACAAAAACAAGGATTAAGGAGGCGGTTATTCCACCTCAATTCCTCTTTCCAATCTATTATCCAATTTCTTTCCATATCTTTTTTTATTTTTTGTTACTACTTATTAAAAAAGCGGACTCCGTTTTAAAACAAAGCCCGCCAAACTATTTTTATTTAATTGTTATTAATTATACCTTACCTGCTCCGAAAAAGCCTGCTATTATGAAAATAGGAAAGCCTAACGCTAACAATATCCCGTTTAATATATCGTCTATGTGAATGTGGTATATGATACACCCCGCCATACCTCCGACAACAAGAAGCCCAAAGCCAACATAAAAACACGGCCTCCAATAATATAAATCTTTATAATGGTTATATTCTGCTTTCCTTTTTATTTCATCAAAGTTCTCCCATTCCTCTTTGGTATATACAAGAGCGTTTTTATCTAACCCTTTCTCATATTTTACATACTTCTCATAAGGGTACTTATCTTTCTTTTCCTTGCCCATAATTTTCCTCCCTGTTTTTTATTGTTTTAATTGCAAAATTACACCTTAATACTGTCATTTTGTGTCATCCATCTACTTATTTTTACCCTATTGTTATTAAATAATTTCTTCTAATTATACCCAATATTTACCTGCCTTAAAACAAATGACGCTTACCGATAAACTTAACACCGTTTATTTTTTTTCTAATCTATTTTGATAATAAAAAACAGCAAAATCGGTTTACTGATTATCAATAAGTTACAAAATAAAAAATTGCACGCGTTTGGTCAGGTCGTAGAATCTTCGTAACTTTGCATAGAGAAATACCCCTATCACAAAATTCCCAATTTT
>CAZITO010000029.1:0-22309 GCA_964542225.1 uncultured Bacteroidaceae bacterium
AACGCTGAAAATGACCATTTTTGCCCGATTTTGACCCCTCGAAAAAGGTTAAGTAATTGATAATCAATAGCAGCACCCCTATTTTTGACTTTTTAGTGTATATCAATTAAATTTCAGGCTCAGCCTGTTTTATTGGGCAAAGCCGCACCCGTTGGGTGTTTTATAAAGGCAAAGCCATAAAAAACAGTCTGAGCTTATCGGAGTAATTATAATTGGTTATAGGTTTGTAAGGTAATAGTATTAAATAATTGTATATGATTTTTTTTGTGTAATTTTGCAAACCGATTTTTCGATATAAAGTTAAAAATTATGAATGAAGAACGAGCGTTAATATTAGGTAGAGAAAAGATAAGTAAATTATTATGGAAGTTTGCCTTACCGGCCATAGCAGCAACAATTGCTTCCTCCTTATATAACATAGTAGACGGCATTTTTATAGGACATCTTGGAGCCTACAACATAGCAGGCGTGGGACTTACTGCTCCTTTTATGAATTTGGCGGCCGCCTTTGGCGCTTTAGTCGGTGTGGGAGCAAGTGTAACCTGTTCCATTTATCTTGGCGAAAAAAATTATGATAAGGCTCGAGTTGTGCTTGCCAATGTTGTTATACTCAATCTTATTCTCGGAATTTTGTTTAGTGTGGTGGGCTTTGTATTTTTGGAACCCATACTCGTATTTTTTGGAGCAAGTGCCAACACTATGCCTGCCGCCAAAGAATATATGACCGTAATACTTATAGGTAACGTATTTGCACACATGTATTTGGGTCTCAACTCTATTTTGAGAGTAAGCGGTTATCCTGTTACGGCTATGAATATGACCTTTATCTCCGTTGTGATAAATATTATTCTTGCTCCGTTGTTTATTTTTGTTTTTGATATGGGAGTGGCCGGAGCTGCGTGGGCTACGGTTATAGCACAAACCATTTGTTGTCTTATTCTGTTCTATCTGTTTTTGAGAAGGGATAGAGTGGTATATTTGGAAAAAGACAAATTTTATTTGGACAAGCATATAGTTAAGCGTTCTTTTTCAATAGGTTCGCCCAATTTCTTTACCAATGCGGCAGGTTGTTTTATAGTTGTCTTGCAGAATTACAATTTGTTGAAATATGGAGGCGATTTGTATGTAGGAGCATTTTCCATTATAAACAGAATTGCTTTCTTATTCTTTATGATAGTTTTGGGTTTTTCTCAAGGAATGCAACCGATAGTTGCCTACAACTTTGGAGCCAAAAATTATAAAAGAATGTGGGATACTTTTTTCTTAACAGTAAAATGTGCTTTGTGTATAACTATTTTGGGCTGTTTGATTTGCGAAATATTTCCATATCAAATTACGCGTTTGTTTGCCTCTGAGGGAAACTCTTTGGACAAAGAATTGATAAGCATAACAATAGATGGTTTTCATAAAAATATGTGTGCTTTTTGGGTAGTGGGTATTGCTGTTATAGGCACCAACTTTTTTGCCTCTATGGGCAAGCCTAAAAAAGCCTTATTTCTCTCTCTTACAAGACAGGCTATTTTTTTGATACCTATATTATTGATTTTGCCAAATTTGATAGGTGTCAACGGAGTGTGGTTTGCCGCTCCTATTGCAGATATGCTTGCAACACTTTGCACCATATACCTTGTATTCAGAGAAAGAAAGATACAAAAGAAATTTATAGATTGAAAAAAAACGTATCTTTGCAAAAAATGTTTTTATAGAGTATTATGATAAATTTGAGTATTGTTTGGAATGTATCGCCCACTTTGTTTCACTTGGGAAATATGGAGGTGAGATGGTATGGAATTTTGTTTGCTTGTGCTTTCGTTATTTGTTATTTACTTTTAAAAAGAATGTTTCTTGAAGAAAAAGTTGATGTTTTATACTTGGACAAATTGACTTTTTATTGTTTCATAGCCGTACTCATAGGAGCAAGGTTGGGGCATTGTCTTTTTTATGATTTTTCTTATTATTCTCATCATATAATTGAGATGTTGTTGCCTATACACGAAACGGCTGAGGGCTGGAAATTCTCCGGTTATCAGGGTTTGGCTTCGCACGGAGGAGCAATAGGAATTATTATAGCCTTGATTCTTTATAGTAAGAAAACCCAAATACCCTTTATGTGGGTAGTGGAACGCTTGGTGATTGCCATCTGTTTTGGCGGAGCAAGTATAAGGTTGGGCAATCTTATGAATTCCGAAATCTATGGTTTGCCGACATCTTTGCCTTGGGGCTTTGTTTTTGTCAGAGATAATCAAACCATACCCTGCCACCCTACACAACTTTATGAAGCCTTGTCTTATATAACCATAGGTGTGATACTTTACATAATACTATCAAAAAAGAAAGTACATCAAGGGATGATTTTTGGAATATTCCTTACGGCTCTGTTTGGAGTAAGATTTCTTTTGGAATTTTTAAAAAACAACCAAGAGTCATGGGAAAATGCCTTGCCTATAGATATGGGACAAATACTTTCCATTCCTTTTATTGTGGTGGGAGTGGTTTTTATAGTACTTGCATGGAAAAAGGATTTAGGAAAAACATTGGATATAAAATTATTAACACAAAAGAGCAAAAAATAAATGAATAAAAATTTAATTTTGATTCGTCACGGACAAAGTGAATGGAATAAACTTAATCTTTTCACAGGCTGGAAAGATGTGGATTTGTCCGAACAAGGAAAACAAGAAGCCGTTGAAGCCGGTAAGGCATTGTTGAATTATGAAATAGAGCCTGAAATTTGTTTTACCTCTTATCTTAAAAGAGCAATAAAAACTCTAAACATAGTTTTGGACACTATGAATTTGGATTACTTGCCCGTATATAAAACTTGGCGTTTAAATGAGAAACATTACGGACAATTGCAAGGATTAAACAAAGAGGAAACAGCGGAGAAATATGGCGATGAGCAAGTGCTGAAATGGAGAAGAGTCTTTGATTGCAGACCTCCTGCATTGGAAGACAAAGATGAAAGAAACCCAAAAAATGAAAAGCGTTACAAAGATGTTGCCGCTGAGGATTTGCCAGCAACAGAGTCTTTGAAGGATTGTATTGCTCGTTGTATGCCTTATTTCAATGAGGTTATTTTGCCGGAATTCAAAAAACACAATACCATACTTATAGCCGCTCACGGCAATTCTTTAAGAGGTATAGTAAAGAATTTGAAAAATATGAGTGAGGATGAGATAATAAAATTCAACATTCCAACAGGCATACCTTATCTGTTTACCTTTGATGAAAATCTTTCATTGAAAGAAGACAGATTTTTGGCAGATGAAGAGGTTGTAAAAAAACTTATGGAACAAGTTGCAAAGCAAGGCTCTGCTAAAAAATAGGCACATAACTTTATTTTTATGTCTATAACAGATGTAAAGGAAATATTAAAAAAAAGGGATTTAGAAAAAAACGACCTTATAAAATTGTTATCCTTAAAGGAAGAGGATAGCAAGGCGTTGTTTAATAAAGCCTTAGAAGTTAAATTGAAAAACGTAGGCAATTCTATTCATTTGAGGGGACTTATAGAATATTCCAATATATGTGAAAAGAATTGCCTATATTGTGGTTTGAGAAAAAACAATCCTAACAAAAATCTCTACACACTTTCGGACGAGCAAATAGATTCTTGTATTTGTCAAGCCATAGAATTAAGATATGGCTCCGTTGCTTTGCAATGCGGAGAGAGATATTCAGAGGATTTTACGTTAAAAGTAACTCAAATAATCAAAAGAATCAAAGAACTTTCCGATGGAAAAATAGGCATTACACTATCTTGTGGAGAGCAAAGCGAGGAAACTTACAAAAAATGGTTTGAAGCAGGTGCACACAGATATTTGTTAAGAATAGAAACTTCCAATAAAGAATTGTATTATAAAATACACCCAAAGGACGAAAAGCATTCTTTTGTTAATAGGATAAATTGCCTTTCCTCTCTAAAAAAAATAGGTTATCAAGTGGGAACGGGTATAATGGTCGGCTTGCCATTTCAAACATACGAGGATATAGCAAACGATATACTTTTTTTTAAACAAGAGGATGTTGCTATGGTTGGCTTGGGGCCTTTTATTCCTCATAAAGACACTCCACTTTGGAAATTCAAAAACAATATACCAAACAATGAGGAACGTATGTTTTTGACTTTGAAAACTCTTGCCATTGTGCGAATAATGATGCCAAAAATAAATATGGTTTCTGCCACTGCAAATCAAACTTTAGACCCTTTGGGAAGAGAAAAAGCCGTAGTAGTGGGAGCAAATGTGATAATGCCAAATCTGACACCAACAACAAACAGAAAAGATTACTCCATTTATCCCAATAAGGCTTGTGTAGATGATTCGCCAAAAGATTGTGCCAATTGTTTGGAGATAAGAATGAAAACAATAAATCACACAATCCTATACGACCGATGGGGCGACTCTCCTGCTTTTTTGGAAAAACAATAAACTTTCTTTTTATTTATTCACAGTAGATAATAAACAAAGTTGGTATAAGCAAAAAACTTATACCAACCAAATAGAAGGAATTTATTACAAATCTGTATTAAATTTGTTACTCTTAGAATGGTAAGTCATCACTATCCTCGGTATCCATGGTTTCGTTTTCTATAGTAGGCTTAGGCTGTGGAGCGGATTGAGGTTCCATGTTGTGCATTTCATTGTTTGGACGTTGGTAGTCTACAGGTTGTACTCCTTGAGGTTGCTCATTTTGATAAGCGCCCATATTATTATTTTGATAATTTCCGTTAGTGTTATTATAAGGATTGCTGTTTGCAACAAAAGTTCCTATACTCCTACACCTGCAATCAGTAAACCATCTGTCTTGCCATTGCCTTGATTCTATATCAAAAATTACCTGTATGGTATCTCCCATGTGCAAAGACTTTAATTGCGCAAGTACATCTTCGCCCCAAGTGGAAAATGCTATACTTCTCGGGTATGAAGTCTCGGTATTAATATCTATTACAAAACCGCCTCTGACCCATGCACCTCTTGAGGACTCACCTCTTTGCTCGGGCAATAATTGTCTTAATTTTCCTATTATTTCCATTTCTTATATTCTTTTTTCTAATATTATTACTCTTAGTTTTTTTTTATCTTTCATTCATTTGCTCAGCAAACTGTTTCTCGCTATCGCTCATACGTTTAGCAGCAGGACTATTGGGTTTCAACCATTTGTCAAGCCAATCAAAGAAATTTCTTTGCCAAAGAACTCCGTTTTGAGGTTTAAGAACCCAATGTGTCTCATCAGGGAAATAAAGATAACGAGCAGGAATACCCAAATTGACAGCGGCATTATAGGCAGCCATTCCCTGAGAAGCAACTATACGAAAATCAAACTCTGAATGTATAACCAACAACGGAGTATTCCAATTGGTAACAAACAAATGAGGAGAATTTGCGTAAGATTTTTTTACCTTAGGGTCTTTGCTCCAATAAGGACCGCCCAAATCCCAATTAACAAACCACATTTCCTCTGTTTCCAAATATTGTTGCTCCAAATTAAACATACCATTGTGGGCAATAAAGGCTTTGAATCTATTGTTGTGATGACCTGCAAGCCAATACACCGAGAAACCTCCAAAACTTGCTCCAACTGCTCCTCTGTGGTCTTTGTCTACGTATGGTTCTTTGCTTATTTCGTCTATTGCTGTCAAATAATCTTTCATACACTGACCGCCATAATCTCCGGATATTTCCTCGTTCCACTCCTGTCCAAAGCCCGGCAAACCTCTACGATTGGGAGCAACCACGATATAACCATGTGATGCCATTATGGAAAAATTCCATCTGTATGACCAAAACTGAGAAACTGTGCTTTGAGGACCTCCTTCACAATAAAGCAATGTAGGATATTTCTTTGTAGAATCAAAATCAGGCGGATATATCACCCAAGTATAAAGGTCTTTACCATCGGTGGCTTTTAGTTTTCTCTCTTCTACTTTGCCCCATTTTATTTTTGCCATAAGGTCATCGTTGGTTGTGGATATTTTTTGCTCTTTTCCTGTTTTTTCATCAACCGACCAAATTTCAACAGGGTGAAGCATAGACATTTGAGTAGCAATTAAACGGTCTTTGGTAGGAATAACTGCGGTATAATCCGCATTCTCCTTTGTCAATTGCTTAATGGATTTATCAGCAATATTCATTTTGTAAATATTGTCTCTGCCATGATAATCGGAGATAAAATATATTTCCTTATTGTCCAAACTAAAACGCAAGCCATTGGCATTTTGGTCAAAATCTTCTGTCATATAAGTAACTCTTCCCGAGGATAAATCACATAACATCAAACGAATTTTATCTGCTTCATAACCATCTCTTTCCATACTTTCCCAAGCCAAATATTTGCCATCCAAGGAGAAAACTGGGTTTTGGTCATAGCCCATCATATTTTCTGAAAGATTTTTAACCTCTTTTGTTGCTATATCATACAAATAAATATCCGAATTGGTTGAATAAGCATACTCTTTGCCTGTCTTTTTTCTACAAGTATAGGCTATTTTTTTGCTATCAGGTGAAAAGGCAAGTTGCTCCATTCCTCCCCAAGGACGCATAGGAGACTCAAACTCAGTACCATTCAAAAGATTAACACCTTCTCCCATTTTTTTACCATCAAACTCTGCTACAAACGGTTGGGGAATGTTATCTACCCAATTATCCCAATGCCTGTACATAAGGTCGTCATTGACTCTGCCCGTGGTTTTGTCCAACCCCTCTTTTAAATAAGAATATTTGTCCTTCTTAGGCAAAGCTCTAACATATAAAATTTTGCTTCCATCAGGGGAATAAGCAAAGCCTTCCAAATCTCCTTCCGTAAAATCGGAAATTTTCTCTCTATCGGAACCATCAAGATTCATTTGCCAAATATTGACATCTCCCTCCTCAGCATAGATAAAGCCTATTTTATCTCCCTTTGGATTGAAAACAACATTGAATTCAGAATTTTTTGTTTCCGTCAAACGTTTTACATTTTTGCCGTCTTTGTCCATAATATAGACTTCGGCATTGCCTTTATTTTGCTCTATGGAGTAGTAAGTAACCGTGTAAAGCACTTTTTCTCCATCTGGCGATACGCTAACATCTCCTATTCTGCCAAAAGCCCAAAGAACTTCGGGCGTAAGTTTTCCATCTTTCACTTCTATTTGAGGTTTTTCTATAAGGTCTTTTTCCTTAGTTTTTTGTTGGCAAGAAGCAAAGATAAGAGCCATCAAGCCAAAACACAAAAATATTTTCTTCATATACAATATTTATTTTTTTATTTTCAATTTTTGCAAAAATACAAATTTTATTCCGAATGATAAAAGATATTATTAACGTTTTAAAAAAGTCAAAAACAAAACATTATTTTTCGTACCTTTGCAAAAAAGAGTGAATTTTATGAAAAAGGTTTTTAGCATTATTTCCGTAATATTGTGTTTATTTTCTTTGCAAGCACAAAACTATACCAAACAAGAAAAAGAGTATTTGGATTTTCTTTATGAATATATGCCGTTAAATGATAGATTGGACTATGATACAGTTTTTTTTGTCAAACAAGTACGCTCTTGTATTGAGGCTAAAAACACTTTTTCTTGGTGTAATTCCATACCTGAGGATATTTTTAAGCACTTTGTTTTGGTTTATAGAGTCAATAATGAAAATCTTGACACCGCAAGGTTGTATATGTTCAAGGAATTAAAAGAAAGAGTAAGAAATTTAAGTATGTATGAAGCGGCTTTGGAAGTAAATCATTGGTGCCACGAAAAAGTAAATTATAAAGCCTCCGATGGTAGAACCTCCGCCCCTTTGGCAACAATGAAAACCTCTTGGGGAAGATGCGGAGAGGAAAGCACATTTGCCGTAACTGCACTTAGAAGCGTAGGAATACCGGCAAGACAATGCTATACTCCTCGTTGGGCTCATACGGACGATAATCACGCTTGGGTGGAGGTTTGGATTGATGGAAAATGGTATTTTCTCGGTGCCTGCGAACCTGAAGCACAATTAAATATTGCATGGTTTCAAGCACCGGTAAAAAGGGCTATGATGGTACATACAACCGTTTTTGGCAAATATAACGGCAAAGAAGAAAAGAACTTTGAAGCAGATAAATACTCAAAAATCAACCTTCTAAGCAACTATGCACCCACAAAACAACTTACAATAAAGGTTTTGGACAAAAGAAACACTCCAATCAAAGACGCAGAAGTCAGTTTTGGACTATACAACTATGCCGAATACTACCCTATAGCCAAAATGCAGACAAATAAAGACGGCAAAGCCACTTTAACCACGGGCTATGGTGATTTGATTATTTGGGTAAAAACAAAAGATTTTTTTGCTCAAAAACAAGCCTTTGCAAACCAAACAGAGATAATCATAATTTTGGGAGATAATAAATTGAAAGATAGTGAATTTTTGATTACTCCTCCAAAAGAACTGCCAATGGAAACTTTAACAGAAGAGCAAATAAGGGAAAACAATAAAAGATTGGTTTATGAAGATTCTGTTCGCAACGCTTATATTGCTACATTTCCACAGACTGAGGATGAAATTTTGAAAAAATCTTGGGGCAACTACAACGAAATACAAAAAATTCTCAATCATAATCACCCCCTTAATAGAAGAATACTCCAACTTGTATATGAAAAAGATTTAAGGGACATAGAGGCAAATACAATAATAGACCATTTGAATTGGATTAACAAAGAGGAAAATTCAGAATATGTTATAAACCCTCGCATTGCTTTGGAAAAAATAACCACTTGGAGAAGTTTTATCAACAACTATTTTAAAGAGCCTTTCATAAATGGCAAACAAGTGTCTGAATGGATAACAAAAAACATAAAACTTGATTTGGAGAACAATTATTATAATGTGCCTATTTCCCCAAAAGGAGTTTTAAAAGCAAAAATATCTGACAAACACTCGCGAGAAATACTTTTTGTTGCAATATGCAGGAGTTTTGGTATAGAGGCTCGTTATGAGTGGGCAACAGCAAGGGCTCAGTGGAGAGAAAAGAACGATAAAGAAAACTTTTGGCAATATGCTTTCAATGAAACGGCAGAACAAAACAACTGCACTCTGATAATAAACAACGATAAACGCAATAAAATAAAGCCCGAGTACTATTCTCAATTCACAATACAAAGGCTTCAAAACAATGTTTTCGTTACATTGGACTATGAATACGACCCTAAGTTTGCCTCATTCCCCGAAACTTTGCAATTAGCGGAAGGAAAATATCGTTTGGTGGCGGGCTGTCGTAATTCCAAAGGACAAGTAAAAGTGAAAGAAACTTATTTCTCCTTAGAAAAAGGAAAAACAAAAAAGATAACACTCACCATTCCTACTATTGAGCAAGAGATTGAATCTTATGGAAAAATAACTTTGCCCGAGAAAAAAAGAATTATAATATCAAAATACAATGAGAAAGGACTCAAAGAAGAATTCCCTTTACAAAACATTCAACAAGAAAAACCAGCCCTTGTACTTGCTGTTATAGACCCTTACAAAGAGCCTTCTCGTCATCTTTTGGTTGATATATCAAAATCAAAAGAGGAATTTGACAAACAAAAAGACGTTTTTATTGTTTTAGTGTTGGATAAAAGTTTGTTGAATAGTGATTTTTCCACATCTGTTTTTCCTCCCTTACCAAAGAACACCATCGTTATTTTAGATGAAAACAAAGAAATAGAAAAGCAAATAATAGCAACTGCTCAATTGGAGTTTCTAAATAATTACCCGATACTTACCCTGCTAAAAAAAGAGGATATCATTTATTTGTCTCAAGGCTACAAAATATCCTCACAAGAAGAAATATTAAAACTCATTGGAGATTAAAATATGTGTGTTTTAAATATATTGTTAAGAGTGTTAAAGGCTTCTTTTGAGCCTTTGATAAGGACAAGAGAAAAAACAAAATAATGTGATAATAGATTTTAATCGTAAATACTTTTTCAAATGAAATTATACTGATTTGCCTTTATTACAATTACTAATAACAACAAAAAAAGGGACTATATCAAAAAAGTATAGTCCCTTATTTTTGTAACAAAACTTATGCGCTTAGCCTAATTTCCTAATCCTAAGGAAAAATTAGAATTTGTTGGAGTTGAATTTTGAGTCATTATCTGATTAAGATAATAAGACAAATTGGTGTCTGTGTTAATTCTTTGTACAACATCTTCTAAATTATTATTCTTAGAATAAGAATAAATTAGGGTTACTATTTGCAATACTTGGTCTTTCATTGCAATGTTGGAAGCATCCTCTTTACATATAACATCCAATACTTTCATAAACAATTCTCTTGCTTTTTGCTTATCTCCATTACCTTCTCTCAATGAGGCAAAAGTCGTATTCAACTCTTGTATAAAACCATCAAGATTTGAGGACAATCTTATAGAAGACAATATATCTTTAACATCGGCAATGTTTTCTATATCTTTTTGCAAATCTGTAAAACCAAACTTAACAACATCAGCGTAGCACAATTGTGCCATTATGGCAATAGACATTTGTTTATCACCTTCAACACTACGCGACTTCTTGCCTCTGAATTTGTTATAATAATCAATATAAGATTTGTAGTAATCTATTATGCTTTTGTAAATTGCCTTGCCTTTGTCCTTTGCTCCGGCATCACAATAAGTCTGAGCAAGCAATACATCCGAACGGTCAAAAGGAATTTTGGAGTCAGGGAATTCCTTGACGGCTTTATCCAATATATTTATGGCCTTTTGCTTTTGACCTTTTCTTATCAAGTCTTGAGCCAACAAAACATGGTTTTGTCTCATTTGTTTAGAATTGCCTATTGTTACCGCTTCCTCCAAATAAACGCCCTCTTTACCTACATTTCCCCATGTAAAATTATTCATATACATATCATAGGACTTTGCGGTAAAACTTCTTGCCTCCGACTTATAAGGTACTATTTTGTAAACCGCACCTTCCTGTACGCAGTAGTCCATAATATTTGGTATTACCTCTCTAAGTAAAGCAGGGTTCATAACATAAATAGGTCGTTCAAAATGATTACTACCCAAAATATCCAAAAGCATTAACTCTTGTCTGTACAGTTGTGCATACTGTCTGCCCCAATTAGCATTTGGTTCCAAAGAGAAAACGAACTCGCCTTTTTCCCCATCTACAAGTTCTTTAGGATACAGTCCGGCTTTGGCAAGTTTTTCTTTATCAAAAGTAATTTTAAAATTGGTTGTAGGCAAAATAGAAATGTATTTGTAGTCTTTGAATTGCTCTATTTGGCTAAACGGTTGTTGATTTGGCGAGGCTTTTATCAATTGTTTCAAAGCATCCTGCAATTCCATAGTATCAGCAGAGGCTTGAGCCAAATTTACATCCTGTCCCAATGCATAGCATTCCTTATCCAAAGTAAAAGGAAGTTTTTCACTTTGATATATTTTGTTGTAAAGTTGCTCCACATACCAGCCCATACCGGAAAGCGTATAATTCAAAACTCTCACATCCGTACGTACATTCTCCACCTCTTGAGCATACCAAAGAGGGAATGTATCGTTGTCGCCAAAAGTTATAAGTATGGCATTCTTATCACAAGATTTCAAATAGTTTGAGGCAAAATCTCTTGCCATATATCTGTCACTTCTATCGTGGTCATCCCATTCTTGAACTGCCATCAAAACAGGCACGGCAAACAAACATATAACACTTATGGACATGTTTCTTATGTTCTCGGAAAGTTTAACCTTTTTCAACCAATCACAAAGAGCATACACCCCCAAACCTATCCAAATAGCAAAAGCGTAGAAAGAGCCGGCGTATGCATAATCTCGCTCTCGCGGTTGATTTGGCGGCTGGTTAAGATAAAGAACTATTGCCAAACCTGTCATAAAGAAAAGCAAAAAGACTACAAAAGCATTCTTTTTATCTTTCATTATATGATAAACCAAACCGGCTAAGCCCAAAAGCAATGGTAGAAAATAAAGAGTATTTCTGCCCTTATTGTTTTGTAAATCTGCAGGCAAATCTTTTTGTGGTCCCAAGCGCATATTGTCCAAAAACTTTATTCCGCTTATCCAATTTCCATGTATCAAATCTTTGGTGCCGTTGGAAACATTGGTTGAAGAATAATTCAAACCGTAACTCTGAATATCATTTTGTCTGCCGACAAAATTCCACATAAAGTATCGCCAATACATATGATGCACTTGATAACGGAAGAAATACCTGAGATTTTGGGTAAAAGTAGGTTTTTCCATACTTGTCTCACTCATACCACTCCACATTCTATAAAATTGAGGGTGATTTCTGCTGTTATCTCCTGAGTACATACGAGGGAAAATGGTACAAACTTCGTCTTTAAATTTCGGACTACCGGAGCGTACTATGGCATCATAACGTTTTGTTTCCTTATTTTTAACATATTTGGTCGTTGTCGGTTGTGATTCTATATCATAACCCGTTGCCGTAAAATATTGTCCATACAACAAAGGAGTATCTCCATATTGCTCTCTGTTAAGATAGGTCAACAAAGAGGTAGCATCCTTTGGAGCATTTTCATTGATAGGAGTATTGGCATTTGCCCTTATAACCAAAGTAGCAAAAGTAGAATAACCTATAATAAGGAACAATAAGGACAGCAAAGCGGTGTTGAATATAGGTTTCATTTTCTTTTTTGTCCATATCAGGCCCCAAGTGATTAAACCAAACAGAAGCAAGAAATAAATTATCGTACCGCTATTGAAAGGCAAACCTATGCTATTGACAAAAAAGACTTCAAAATAAGCGGCAAGATTTACCGTTTCAGGTATAACAAAGTACAACACCAAAGCAACCAATACTACGGACAACAAACCTGCAAGAATGAAGCCTTTGGTTGTTGTCTTTTCATATTTATTAAAATAAATGATGTATACAATGGCAGGAATAGTCAATATATTCAAAAGATGGACACCTATAGCCACACCTATCAAAAAGGCTATCAAAATAATCCATCGCAAATTGTGGCTGTCCTCCGATTGCTCGTCCCATTTGAGTATAGCCCAAAAAACTATAGCCGTAAAACAAGAAGACATGGCATAAACCTCTCCCTCAACAGCAGAGTACCAAAAAGTATCCGAAAAAGTATAAGCCAAAGAACCGATGATACCACTTGCAAAAATGGCTATCATTTGTCCTTGTGTCATATTTTCTTTGTCCTTAACGAATTTTTTGGCAAACATGGTAATAGACCAAAACAAAAACAATATGGTAAAACCCGAACACAAAGCACTCATGGAATTAACCATATAGGCTATTTTAGTGGTATCACCTCCTGCAAAGAAAGAAAACAAACGTCCTATGAGTTGAAAAGTCGGTGCTCCCGGTGGATGTCCCACTTGCAATTTGGCAGTTGTTGCTATATACTCTCCACAATCCCACCACGAAGCAGTGGGTTCTGCTGTAAGCAGATAGACAATGCTTGCAATGGCAAAAACCATCCATCCTAAGCAGTTGTTTATCAGTTTATACTTTTTCATTACTTGTTTTTTATATTATTTTTATTTTTTTATCCGAAAAACTAAGAAATTCTACCAAATTACCTCTTGTCTGTTGATAGGCATGGTCATACATCTTGCACCTCCACAACCGCGAGGAAGTTCTGATGCCTCCACAGTTACGACAAATTTGTTATGATTGTCCAATTTTTCTTTACCCGATACTACATCTTCGGCTTTTATTACATCAAAACCATTTTTGTTTAATTCCTCTATTGTATGAGTATTGCGAGCATAACCTATTATTTTGCCTTCCCCTATACAGAAGAAGTTTGCACCTGAGTGCCATTGTTCCCTGCTTTGTACCCATTCATCCTCACCACCGCAAACAATAGGTTTCAAATCAAAACCGAGCCTCTTTGTTGCTTCCAAGAAATTGTTTTGTTCCCTATAAGTTACTTTTCCATTGTCTATTTCTATAACAGTGGTTTTAAAAGAAGGATTACTTTTGCAAATCAATGGAGCAAAGGCTATACACTCACTCTTACTCAAAAAGTTGAACACCATATCCAAATGAATATAAGAATCTAATGTTTGAGGCAATTCTTGTACAAGTATTTTTTGTTTTGGTTTGTTTTTCGCAAAATAGTCCACCAAATATTTAATTCCATCTTTGTTGGTTCTCAAGCCATTGCCTATAAACAAAATATCATCTTTTGCTATCAATACATCTCCTCCTTCGGTGGAGGCTGTATCGGAGGAGAGTTTTGGGTTAATCGTTTCACAATCAAAAATATTTTTAAATATACTTTCCATTATAAAACTCTCCCTATCTCTTACCTCTGTGCGCATAGCATTGATAAGCACTTTGGAATAAACGGACGAAGAGGCATCACGTGTAAAAAAAAGATTATACAAAGGCTCCAAAACAAAACGTTTCTGTCTGTACTCTTGTGGATGTTTGCCCTCTTTGTACGGATAGCCCTCTATAAGATAATCTGCCAAAGAGTCAGCTCCTTGCTCCATCAACTCAGAAAAAAGGAATTCTTTGTTTTCTCTTTTAAGGACAATTTTAAGTAATTCGTTTTTTGTTTCTTGCTTTTGTAAAACTTGTTTCAAAAGGTCTTTGACCTGATAAGTCTTACACCAAGAGGAGAGAACCTTCTCAAAGTAAGAATATTCTTTTTGTGCTATTTTCAAATTCAGAATATCGCTGTAAAGAGCGTGATGTATGGTTGTGGGAGTCATTTGCTCTATCTCCATACCGGGTGTGTGTAATATAACACCTTGCAATCTCCCTATTTCAGAATTAACATTTATCGTACTATTCATAAAAATATTTGTCAATATAACAGAATTGCAAATTTAATTATTTTTTTTGAATCATAAGATAAAAAGTCAAAAAAATAGATTTTTAAAAGTCTTGTGAAAAGAAATATTGTATATTTGCAAAATCGGTTTTTAAAATACTTAACAAATACAAGCATAATTATTATGAAAGTAAATATAACATATTCAAATACAGACAAACCTACACAAGAGGAATTAAATCAATGTGAAACAAAAAGTATTGAAGCCCTAAAAATATTGCGAGAAGGAAAGGGCGAGGGAGGTGATTTTTTGGGGTGGATTGATTTGCCTAAGGAAATAATGGAGCAAGATTTTCATAGGATACAAGTTGTTGCAGATAGGGTAAGGGAAAATAGTGAGGTCTTTGTGGTTGCAGGTATAGGAGGTTCTTATCTCGGAGCAAGAATGGTTATAGAGGCCTTGAAAAATAATTTTGATACTCTTTTACCAAAACAAAACCCAACAATAGTTTATGCCGGCAACACTATGAATGAGGATTATTTGGCTGACCTTATGGAAGTTTTGGACAAAAAGGATTATTCTCTTGCAGTTATTTCCAAATCCGGTACCACAACAGAAACGGCTGTAACTTTTCGTATTATCAGAGAACATCTTATAAAAAAATATGGCAAAAACGATGCTTCCAAACGTATTATTGCCATAACCGATAAGGAAAAAGGAGTTTTGAAAAACATAGCTGATAAAGAGGGGTATGATACTTTTGTTATACCCGACAATGTGGGAGGAAGATATTCTGTTTTAACTCCCGTGGGATTAATACCCATAGCAGTGGCAGGCTTTGACATTAAGGCTTTGGTAAATGGAGCAAAAGAAGAAAGGGAAAAAATATTGTTTGCCGAAAACAAAGAAAATGAGGCATTAAAATATGTTACTGCACGAAACATTTTATACAACAAGGGCAAAAGTATAGAAATATTGGTTAACTATCAGCCAAATCTTGTTTATATGTCGGAATGGTGGAAACAACTCTATGGCGAAAGCGAAGGCAAGGACAACAAAGGACTTTTCCCCGCAAGTGTCAGTTATACTACCGATTTGCACTCTATGGGGCAATACATACAGGAGGGTAAGCGACTCATGTTTGAGAGTGTTATGCATGTAAAAAACAGCAACAAACATTTAATTATTCCAAAATTGGAGCAAGACGATGATAAATTGGACTATTTATTAAATTTCTCTCTGACAGATATCAATCACAAAGCGGAGGAAGGTACCCGTTTGGCTCATTTGGAAGGAGAGGTAAGCCAAATAACTTTTGAAATAGAGAAAATTGACGAAGAAAACATAGGTAAAATAATTTATTTCTTTGAGTTGTGTTGTGGAGTAAGTGGCTATGTTTTGGGAGTTAATCCGTTTAATCAACCGGGAGTGGAAAACTACAAAAAGAAAATGTTTAAACTCTTAGGAAAACAATAACATAAATAACCCCTATACATACAACTTTGTAATAAAATAACAGGTTAACTGACACAGTCTGTTTTATAAGATAAAACACCTAACGGGGTGGCTTTGCCCTTATAAAACAGACTGTGTCTGTGTCAGCAAATAATAATTCCTAATACTCTATAAAGGGTCTTTTATAGGGTATAACAAATAAGGATGCATCATGTTTCCATATACAAATGTAATACTCACAGTACCATCAATGAATCCAAATGATATATAGTTCTCCGTTCTGTCAAAATCTTCATCTTTACTTAAATACAGACGTTCATTTTTATCTAAATATATCCGATAAGAATTTTTGCCGTCATAAGAAGATTGTTCATTATGTATCATAGATATAGTATCACCTTCTTTTAATTTATAAATAAGAGAAGTTGTTCCGGTGTTGTTATTCTTCTTGTAAAAACTATTAGCATTGATTATCAAAGTCATATCATCGGGGTCGTAGGTTTCGTTATTTTCCTTATCTATAATTTGAAAACCATTTTTCCGAATCGCTTGTGCTAAAGTTTTTGCATAACCATCATCGCTAATAACAACACGACTTGGTCTGATAACAATTCCTTGTTGTGTGTAATTCTGCATATTACCAATAGATAAGTCATTATCATACAAAGTTATACCGTTAAAATTATTAGGAATATCCATTAATGCTTCATATACTTGGTCGGCTATTTCTTGTATTGGAAAATCCAATTTAACGCTATATGTACCATGAAATTCTTTTGGTATTTGAGAGTATAGATTTCCATATATCAAAAAGCAACATGTAAGCGAAATAAACAACTTTTTCATAATTGATAAAATATTTTAATTTGCCCTACTCTGTTGTTGGATTTTCGGAACCTCCATTTATTTTTTGATTTAACAATCCACCTAAAGCATTAAAACACATTCTCTTGTAATAGGAGTAGTATGAGTAATATGATTTATAACAGAGAGTCTATTATTGTTGCGTTTTATTTTATACGGCAAAAATATAAACATTTTTTTTATTCTACCAAATATTTTGTAAAAAAATGTAAAAAAATATCAAAATTATTTAAAAGCACTCACCATTATTATAAAAAAAATGAGTTTGGAGTATTTAAAAATTTATGACTACCTTTGCAAAAATATTTATCTATATTTTGGATAATGAAAAAGATATGTCCCAATTGTGGAAAAGAGTTTGAGTGTAAGCACAACAAAGATTGTTTTTGTATGCAATACACAATAACAAAAGAAAATTTGGCAAAGATGAGAGAAAAATTTGATAATTGTCTTTGCGAGAATTGTTTGACTTTATACACAGATAAAACAAATAATATGACAGAGCGACCTCTAATATTCGTAACCAATGATGACGGTTATTTATCAAACGGAATTAAAGCCTTGTGGGAAATACTTAAACCTATGGGCAAAGTAGTCGTGGTGGCACCCGCAAAAGAAATGTCCGGGCAAAGCCATTCCATTACAGTTGGCAAACCTTTGAGACTTGAATGTATAGAAAAACAAGAAGATTTTGAATTATACTCCTTAGAGGGAACCCCTGTGGATTGTGTAAAAATGGCTTTTGATAAGGTATTGTATCGCAAGCCCGATTTTCTTTTTGCAGGTATAAATCACGGCTCCAATGCAAGTATAAACACTATGTATTCAGGCACTATGGCTGCCGTTATGGAGGGATGTAGCGAAGGAGTGGCAAGTGTTGGTTTTTCATTGTGCGAAGATGATAAGAACTCTGATTTAAGCAACTGCCTGCCATTTGTCAATAAAATATCAAAGGAAGTTGTAACCAATGGTTTAGAGAAAGATATCTGCCTAAATGTAAATTTTCCTAAGGGTAAAATAAAAGGAATAAGAGTCGGTCATCAAGCCAAGGGGTATTGGTCGGAAGATTTTAAGATTTCCGAGAAAGAAGACGAAAAAAATATATATTGGCTTGGCGGACAATATCATTGCGAAGACAATTCCTCATCGGCGGATTGGAATATGATAAACGAAGGCTTTGCCGCCGTTGTACCTATGCAAGTGGATTTTACTGCTTATAAAGTATTGGATACAATGAAAAAACGATTTGAAAAATAGTTGCTTTATAAGTTACTTCCGTAATTTGAAGATTTTTAAATAGGCAAAACAAAAAAAAACAATTTATTACACTAAAAATGCAATAAATTGTTTTTTTATTTACATACGCTTTACATTTTCTATACCGTCTATTTTGGAAATATTGTCCATCAATTGATTGAGGCTTTCAACATTGGAAATATACATCATAATGGAACCTTCAAACACTCCTTCACTGCTTTCCATGGCAAGACTTCTCATATTGATATTCCAAACCTCAGATATCACTCTTGCCAAATCCTGCAAAAGTCCTTTGCGGTCTATACCTCGTATTTTTATACCGGCAAGAAAAGTAATTTTCTCGTTTTCCCTCCACTTTGCCTTTACTATACGATTGCCGTACTTACTCATTTCATCAACGGCTTTGCTGCACGAGGTACGATGTACTTCTATACTGCCTTCTCGTATCAAACCCACAATATCATCACCCGGTAAAGGGTTGCAACATTTTGCAGTAACGTATGGTAAAGAATCTATGTTTTGATTGAGTAATATCTTTTCGGGATTTTCTTGAATGGTATCGGCTATCATAGAACTCAAAGATGTACTTTGCTTGGTTTTCTTAAAAGGGTTTTTAAGAAAAATCCATGATGAGTTTGGCTTTTCTTTCAAAAAACAAGACCTTATTGTATGTACATCCACGTCCTTATTATACACCTTATAGTACAAGTCCACAAGATTGTCGGAAGAAGAAAATTTTTGTAATCTGTTCAGATTGTCCTCTGTGTATTCTATTTTTTCGGCAAGCATTATTTCTTTAAGTTTATCCTCTCCTAAGGAAGAATATTTTTCCTTATTCGTCTTGATATACTTACGTATTTCTTGCATTGCCTTTGAGGTATGCACAAGTTTCAACCAACTTTCATCGGGTTGGGCTATGGAAGAAGTAATTATTTCCACTTGGTCGGCAGAGTGAAGTTTATAATCTATGGGGACGACCTTATAATTGACTTTGGCTCCTATACACTTCAAACCCAAATCTGTATGTATGTTAAAAGCAAAATCCAAAACACAAGAGCCGTAAGGAAGATTAAGGCTTTTGCCCTTAGGGGTAAAAACGGTTATTTCATCTGTAATGATATTCATTTTAAAATCATTGACAAAATCAATAGCCGAAGTTGTAGGGTTGTCCAAAAGGTCTCTTATCTTGTTTAACCATGAGTCCAAACCGGCATCCAAATCTCCCTCCTCTACTTCTTTGTATAAATAATGAGCGGCAAGTCCTCTTTCTGCTATTTCATCCATACGAGTGGAGCGTATCTGTATCTCCACCCATTTACCCGCACTACTCATAACCGTAGTATGCAAGGCCTCATAACCATTGCTTTTTGGTTTTGTCAGCCAATCTCTAAATCTATCCTTTCTTTGTTCATACATGGAAGTAATCAAAGAATAAACGGCATAACAACTCTCCTTTTCTACCTCTACTGGAACATTGAGAATAATTCTAATGGCAAATATATCGTAGATTTCATTAAATTGCACATTCTTTTTTTCTATCTTGTGAAGTATGGAGGTAATACTTTTTACCCTATAAGAAATAGTAAACTTGTAGCCTTTTTCCTTTAATTTGACATCTATCGGTTTGCAAAAGTCAGCAATAAACTTCTGTCTTTCCTCTTCAGAATCTTTTAATTGATTTTTTATTGTGTAATAAGCCTTAGGATTGATATATTTGGTTGCCAAGTCCTCCAACTCACTCTTTATCTTATACAAGCCCAATCTATGAGCCAAAGGCACATAAAGAAATTGTGTTTCAGAGGCTATTTTCAATTGTTTTTTTTCAGGCATGGAGTCCAAAGTCCGCATATTATGCAACCTATCACAAAGTTTTATGAGAATAACCCTGACGTCATTACCCATAGAAAGAAGAAGTTTTTTAAAATTTTCACTTTGAATACTCTGAGTATCATAATCAAAAATATCTTGTATTTTGGTAAGCCCGTCAACAATATTGGCTACCTTTTGTCCAAAAATATTTTGTATGTCCTCCAAAGTATATTCCGTATCTTCCACTACATCGTGCAACAAAGCACAAACTATGGCAATAGCCCCCAAGCCCAAATCCTCCGCCACTATACGAGCCACTTCCAAAGGGTGATAAATATAAGGTTCACCCGTTTTTCTCCTTGCTTGAGAGTGAGCATTACGAGCAATGGTGAAAGCCTTGCGTATCATTAGTTTTTCCTCTTTTGTGGTCTTGTTATAAACAACAGAAAGCAACCTTTTGTATCTTATGAGTATTTCCCTACGCTCTACTTCTTCATTTACTATATACATAGTCAAAAAAAAATTAAAACAGTAAAAACGTTAGTTAAGACAAAAAGCTTCTTTTATCTTATCCACATAGTCCAAACACTCCCATGTATAAAAAGAAAGTGTTTTTCTTTCCTCCTCACCCTGTTTGTTTATAAAGACAACTTCTTTTTTGTATGGAGTTCTGCCAAAATGCCCATAGGTAGCAGTAGGTCTGAAAATAGGATTTCTTAACCCCAAACGTTCTATTATGGAGTATGGTCTAAGGTCAAAAATTTCAAGTATTTTTTTTGCTATTTCTCCATCAGTGAGGTCTACTTTACTTGTGTTATATGTATCCACGAACAAGCCGACAGGCTCGGCTACTCCTATGGCGTATGCCACTTGTACAAGCACCTCATCACAGAGCCCGGCCGCTACCATATTTTTGGCAACATGTCTCATTGCATAAGTAGCACTTCTGTCTACTTTGCTTGCGTCCTTACCCGAAAAAGCACCACCGCCATGAGAACCTTTTCCTCCATAAGTATCAACTATAATCTTTCTGCCTGTAAGTCCCGTATCACCATTTGGTCCCCCTATGACAAATTTGCCTGTAGGGTTTACATAAAGTTTATAATCGTTTTGGAATAAATCTTTTGTGACTTGATATTTTTGTTTCTCTATAACCCTTGGCACAAGTATGTTCTGCACATCTTTTCTTATTTGCTCCACACTTACATTTTCATCGTGTTGAGTGGAAATCACTATGGTATCTATACGCAAAGGTTTGTTATTGTCATCATACTCTATTGTTACCTGAGATTTGGAATCCGGTCTTAAATAAGGCATTAAAGAAGTGGTTTTTCTTATCTGTGCCAATTCATAAACAAATTGATGTGCCAAAGTTATAGGTAAAGGCATATAATCTTCCGTATCTTTGCAGGCATAACCAAACATCATTCCTTGGTCTCCTGCTCCTTGCATTGTTGGGTCTGACTTTTCCACTCCTTGATTGATATCCGGGCTTTGCTCGTGTATGGTGGAAATAACACCGCAAGAATTAGCCTCAAAGCCATATTCTCCTTTTGTATAACCGACATTTTTTATTACACTGCGAGCAACCTGTTGTACATCAACATAGGCCTTACTTTTCACCTCGCCCGAAAGGAAAACCAAACCCGTAGTAACAAGAGTTTCACAGGCTACTTTTGAATTCTTGTCCTTACATAAAAACTCATCTAAAAGTGCATCTGATATTTGGTCTGCTATTTTGTCCGGATGTCCTTCCGAAACCGACTCTGATGTTATAAATCTTGACATTTCTTTAGTTTTTTTATTTGTTAAACAATAATAAAACGTGGAAATCAAGGAATTGAGAAGATTGTAATTAATAAAAGTTATGTTGTCTTTTAGCATTCTTTTATTGTGGTTGCAATCAATCCAAATCTATCCACAAATCACACTGCAAAGTTAGTACTTTTTTCTTATATGATACAAACTCCATATAAGTTTTTGATTTTATAAACAATATGTGAATACTTTACCCCTCTTTCTACCATTGACTGTAATTTATCAAAAATAATAACCCTATCCTTATTTTAACCTACAACAACCCATCAAAAAGAGGTAAAAATAACGGCTTTATTCTACGAAAAACCCTGCGGATGCGTTTACTGATTATCAATGAGTTACAAAATGAATTTTTGCACGCGTTTGGTCAGG
>CAZITO010000030.1:0-21851 GCA_964542225.1 uncultured Bacteroidaceae bacterium
TTATTGATTTTCAGTAAACCGATTTTTTTGTTTTTCTTTTGCTTTTTTATGGGTTGGCATAGGTTTTTATGATTTATGATAAGTTGGCGTTATTTTTACTTTTTGACAGATTACAAGTTTAAAAACAATAAAACAAGGGGCTATATTTTTCTCCAAGCAAATTAGTGATTAGATAAAATAAAAGTTGTAATTTTGCAAACGTTTAAAAAAATGAGAAACTAATATATATGGAAGATAATACAGAGAAGTCTGACGACGATACACCCTTAAAGAAAGTGCTTATTATAAGGTTTTCCTCTATAGGAGATATAGTATTGACAACTCCTATAATAAGAGGAGTCAAGCAAAAATATCCAAATGCAGAAATACATTATCTTACTAAGCAACAAAATGTAATTATTTTGCAAAACAATCCTTATATAGATAAAATTTTTGCCCTTGATTCTCGTGCTACAAGATTTCATTCTTTGGTAAAAGATTTGAGAAAGGAGAATTATGATTTTATTGTGGATTTGCACAAGAATTTAAGAAGTTTCAGGGTTATTTTTGCTTTAAGAAAGCCGTTTGCAAACTTTCCAAAATTGAATTTTAAAAAATTTATTTTGGTAAATTTTAAGAAAAACCTTTTGCCCAAGATACATATAGTTGATAGATATTTTGAAGCCGTTGCTCCTTTGAAGGTGGAGAATGACAACAAGGGATTGGATTATTTTTTGATAGAAGAGGATTTTATACCGAGCGATGCTTTGCCTTTATCGTTTCAAAACGGATATATTTGTATTGCCATAGGTAGCAAACACTTTACAAAACAAATGCCGACCGAAATGATAATACGTATATGTCAAAAAATAGACGGGCAAATATTGTTGATAGGTGATTTGAACGACAAACCAAAGGCCAATAAAGTAGAAAATGCAATAGGAAGCAGAGTTTTTAACGCCTGTGGCTCGTTTTCAATAAATCAAACGGCTGCCCTTATTGAAAATTCGCTTGGAATCATAACCCCTGATACCGGAGCCATGCATATAGCCTCGGCTTTGAAAAAAAATATTATAAGTGTTTGGGGCAGTACGGTGAAAGAATTTGGTATGTACCCATATCTTCCAAAAGAGTTGCAAAAGAATTCGCTTATTTGCGAGGTTGAGGGCTTGAAGTGTCGTCCCTGCTCCAAACTTGGTTTTAAAAAATGCCCAAAGAATCACTTTAATTGTATGCGTTTGCAAGATGTGGACAAAATAACACAAAGGGCTAATTCTTGGTTTGAAGAAAAGGAATATTGAATAATAAAAAAACAATGGAACACAAAAAAGAAATAGAAGCGTTTGACAAAATGCTGTCTTTAATGGAAAAAGTAAGGAAAGAATGCCCATGGGACGGCTCGCAAACAATAGATTCCCTTAGAACTCTGACCATTGAGGAAATATACGAACTTTCGGATGCCATACTTAACAAAGACCACAAAAACATTTGCAAAGAATTGGGTGATGTGTTGATGCATGTGATTTTTTATAGTTTGATAGGAAAAGAGGAAGGATGGTTTGACATTACAGATGTTTTAAACAGCCTGAGCGAGAAACTAATAAGAAGACATCCTCATGTTTTTTGTGAAGACGGAAGCATAACATACGAGGATGTGGAAAAAAATTGGGAAAAAATAAAATTAAAAGAAGGCAACCGCTCAACTCTTTCCGGAGTACCAGATTCTTTGCCTTCGTTGGTCAAAGCCTTTCGTATGCAAGATAAAGCCAAAGGTGTGGGTTTTGACTGGGATAACAAAACAGAGGTTTGGGCTAAAGTGGAAGAAGAGTTAAACGAACTAAAACAAGAATTATCAAAACCAAACAATAAAGAGAAAATAGAAAATGAATTTGGTGATGTTTTGTTTGCTCTTATCAACTATGCTCGTTTTATAGATGTCAATCCGGATACCGCTTTGGAAAAAACAAACAGAAAATTTAAGTTTCGCTTTCAATACATAGAACAAAAAGCAAAAGAAAAGGGACAAAACTTGGAAGATATGACTCTTAAAGAAATGGATGCTCTTTGGAATGAAGCCAAGCACAAAGAGAAGTTATAATAAATTGAAATTTATACCACAATAAAAAAGAAATAAAATTTTATATATCACCACAAAAATATTACCTTTGCACTGAAATTTGATAACAAAAAAATAAGACAGATTATGCAAGCGCTGATAAAAACTAACTTTAATTTTGACAAGCAAAAAAGTTATTATGAAGGTAAAGTAAGAGATGTTTATAACATAGACGATAAATATCTTGCCATGATAGTAACGGATAGAATTTCGGCTTTTGATGTTGTATTGCCTAAGGGCATACCATACAAAGGGCAAATACTTAATCAAATAGCGGCTAAGTTTTTGGATATTACCAAAGATATAGTGCCTAATTGGAAAATAGCAACACCCGACCCGATGGTAACCATAGGCAAGAAGTGTCAACCCTTTAAAGTGGAGATGATTGTCAGAGGATATTTGGCTGGCTCTGCTTATAGAGAATATAAAAACGGGGCAAGAACCCTTTGCGGAGTGCCATTGCCCGAGGGAATGAAAGAAAATGATAAATTTCCTACGCCAATCATCACTCCGACAACAAAAGCAGACGCAGGACACGATGAGAATATCTCCAAAGAAGAAATAATATCAAAAGGATTGGTTGATAGAGACGACTATGAACAAATAGAACGCTATGCTTTAAAACTTTTTGAAAGAGGACAAGAGGTTGCAAAACAAAGAGGCTTGATTCTTGTAGATACAAAATACGAATTTGGAAAAGCAGACGGACAAATTTATCTTATAGACGAAATACACACTCCCGATTCTTCTCGTTATTTTTACCTTGAAGGCTATGAGCAAAGACAACAAAAAGGAGAAAGACAAAGACAATTGAGTAAAGAGTTTGTAAGAGAGTGGCTGATGGAGAATGGTTTTCAAGGCAAAGAAGGTCAAAAAATTCCTACTTTGACCGATGAAATAGTGGAAAACATCTCAAATAGATACATTGAATTGTACGAACACATTACGGGGGAAAAGTTTATTAAAACAGACGAAAACACAGATATAGCAAAAAGAATAGAAAACAATATTAAAAATTGTTTGGACAAAATGTAGTGATGTAATAAGTTTTGCATAAGTTATAATAGAGTTAGAATAAAATAACTTGTTATAACTTATGCAAAAAAGTTACATACTTGTAATTTTAAATTCTACTCTACGATTCTTGGCTCTGCCCTCCTCTGTTTTGTTATCGGCTATCGGCTGTTTGGCACCATAACCTTTGTATTTCAAGCGTTTTTTATCTATGCCCGCAAGTATCAAATAATCATAAACGGCTTTTGCCCTATTGAGCGATAGTTCCATATTGTACCTATCTTTGCCTTTATTGTCTGTATGACCGGAGAGTTCTATTTTCATATCGGAGTGTTTGTTTAAAAGATTTATAAGGTTGTGAAGTTCCACATAACTTTGAGGCAAAAGCACGCTTTTATCAAACTCAAAAAATATGTTTTCCAACACAACAACACTGCCAACAGCATAAGCAGTCGTATCTTGAGTCTTGGTAATGGCTATATCTCCTATTTGCTTGGTTTGTCCGCAAGTCAGACAATAAAGTTCCACGTCATCTATATAATAATAGGCTCCGGGTAAAATATTTCTTAAACCTTCTATACTTACAACGTTACTCTGCTCAGCAGGATAGAAATTGCCTATTGTCAAAAATTTTTCTCCCCCCTCTGCCACAAACTCTCCTTCTATTTGCATCCAATTAAGAGTATCGGCAAGTACTCTCGCAAAGGGATTGATTACTTGAGGTTTGTAAAAGGTTGAAATATTTTGCCTTACCCCTTTATTGTTTTCTTTAAAAGAATTGTTTGTAAGCATACCTCGCGTTGTATCACTCAACATTTCTTTGGTAAAAAGTCCTCCAATGGTTGCCACAGCCTGAGGAGAAAACTCACTCAAAGAAACCCAAAAACTAAGACGATACCTCTCCCCCTTTTGCAATTTTTCTTTCAACTCCGTCTCTATGTATTCTCTATAATCGGTTAAGGAGCAATATATTCCCACCATACTGCCGCCTGTTCTTGGCATTTGAATTCCAAGTTTGTTGTTGGGTACATGGCATTGCCTACCTCCGCAATTGTTGTAATAGTCTGAAGAGCCTGAGGAAGGTTGCCACCAAGCCATAGGTTCGTCCATATATCCGTATGGGTCTATACGTTTGGGACAAGAGGAATGTTCCTCAAAAGAAGGGTTGTATATAAGATTGCTGTCATTGTCAAAATCTATTTTTTGTGCCATTGTCATAAAACTCATTGCAAAAGAAATGAGCAATAAAGCAAATTTAATCTTCATATCTATAATAAGGTTTTTCTTTATTTGTAAAAACGTAAATAATAAAGCATTTAGTATTTTATAACAATTCTCTATAAGTACATTTATCACATATCCAACCAATGAATATTTTCTTTCTTATTAAACCAAGTCATTTGACGTTTTGCATATTGACGGGTATGTATTTTTATAAGTTCTACGGCTTGGGGAAGAGTTATTTTGTTGTCTAAGTATTCAAAAATTTCTTTATAACCAACGGTGTTCAAAGCAATTAAATCACTATACTTACGTAATGCTTCAACTTCTTGCAACAACCCCTGCTCCATCATAAAATCTACTCTTTGATTTATTCTGTTTATAAGGTCTTCTCTTTTGCGTCTTATTGCCAAAAAATTTACTTCAAAGTCTCTTTGCTTTTTGTTTTCCTTTCGGTAATAGGAAAAAGGTTTATTTGATTCCAAACATACCTCTAAGGCTCGTTGCAATCTGCGATGATTTTGTTTGTCTACAATATCATAATACTCAGGGTCTGATTTCTTTAACTCCTCTTGTAAAGCGGTAAGACCTCCGTTTTCATATAGTTGTTGTATAGAATTTTTTGTTCTTTCTGAAATATCAGGCATATAGTCTATGCCTTTTATTATTGCATCTATATACAAACCACTTCCTCCGACAAGGACGAGATTTTCGTATTTTTCAAACAAAGAGTTTATTACCTCCAAGGCTTCTTTTTCATATCGGGCAACATTATATTTTTCCTTTATGCTCCATGTGGCAATCAAATGATGCTTGACACTTTTGAGTTCCTCAAAGGAAGGACGGGCAACTCCTATGTTCATTTCTTTGAAAATCTGCCTTGAATCTGCCGAAACTATTTCTGTTTGCAAATCTTTTGCTAATTCTATGGCGAAGGAAGTTTTGCCACTTGCCGTAGGACCTGCAACGATATGAAGCGTTTTTTTTGACATTAATATTAATCTTTTACTCTTGTTGTAAGTAACGCAAATAGAGTGTTTTTATTGTATGGCACAGATTTTGCTTTAAATAGGTATTACAAAAAAAATGACTACATTTATGGATAAAAGTTTGAGAGTATTTTTGTTATTTGGTTTGTTTGTTCTAAATACCACGTTTCTTATGGCACAGGGCTTAACCTTGGACTCTTGTAGAAATATGGCTTTGAGACACAACAAATCAAGTCAGATATCGGAGGAAACCTTAAAAGCAGCAATCAGCACAAGAAAAGCAACTTTTACTCAATTCCTGCCTAATTTCAATGCCATAGGCTCTTATATGTACAACACTCGCGGAGATGAAATGTCTGTATTGTCAGAGGATGCTGTTCTGCCCGTAGGTTCTATTGGGGCAGATGGTAAATTTACCTACACAATAGACGATATTAAGACCATAGAAGTAACTCAGCAAGACGGAACAAAACAACCTTGGCCTGTAAATGCTGCGGGGCAGCCGACAAGCAACCCTTCTGAGTTTGTGCCAAAACATGTGGCTTATTTGCCAAAAGATGCTTTAACTTTTGATATGACAAATATTTTTGTTGCGGGTATAGGTTTTACTCAGCCTATTTTTATGGGTGGCAAGATATTGGAACTTTATAAGATGAGCAAATACGCTGAAAATATTGCTCAAATAAAGTACGATAACGATAAAATAAATGTATTAATACAAGTGGACGAGGCTTTTTGGCGAGTGGTTTCTTTGCAAAAAAAGAAAGAACTTGCAGAGGAATATAACAATCTTTTGCAAAGGACTTACAGTGATATAGAAGAATTGTATAATGCCGGAGTTGTTACAAACGCAGACCTTTTGAAAGTAAAGGTAAAACTCAATGAAAGCGATATGACTCTGACAAAAGCCGAAAATGGTTTGAAACTTGCAAAAATGTATCTCAATCAAATTTGCGGAATGGATTTTAATTATGATTACATTTTGGCTTACAATGAAGAGGAAATGACCTCGTATGACGTTTTAAAAAACGACTCCATAAAACAAAATATAGCCTTAAGACCGGAGGCTTTGATGCTTGAACAAAATGTTAACATAGCAAAAAGTGAGTTAAACATTGCCCGTTCTCGTTTTATGCCGAACATAGTGGCACAGGGCAATTACATCATTTCCAACCCAAGTTTGTTTAATGGTTTTGATAAGAGTTTTAAGGGAAGTTTTGTTGTAGGAATAGGGGTAACCGTGCCAATCTTTCATTTTGGAGAAAGAGTACATACTCTCAACGTGGCAAAACACAATTTGAAAATTGCCCAACTGACACAGCAAGAGGCAATGGAAAAAATGGAATTGCAAGCAAATATGAAACAAAATTCAAGAAATGAGGCCATAAAACAAAATCTTATCGCAAAAAACAATATGGAACATGCAGAAGAGAATTTGCGTCAGGCACAATTGGGCTTTGATGAGGGCGTGATTTCCACTTCTGACCTTATGGCTGCTCAAACCTCTTGGGTTTCGGCAAAAAGCGAGGTAATAGATGCAAATATTAATCTGATGCTTACAGACCTTTATTTGAATCAAAGTTTGGGAAAAATACAAACTCCTTCTATTAACAGATAATAAAAAAAATACACATAAAATTGATATGGAAAACGCAAATAACAACAACCTAAAAAGTAAGAAGAACAGAATAATAAAAACGCGTGAAAACAAAACATTGTTGTCTTCTTTTATTATACTATTGGTTTTTATTGCCGTGGTGGCGGTGATAGGTTATTTTATACTTACGCCCGATGAATTGATATTGCAAGGCGAAGTTGAAGCCAATGAAATAAGAGTATCGGGCAAAGTACCGGGCAGGGTTTTGGAGTTGAAAGTGGAGGAAGGTCAGAAGGTGGAGAAAGGACAATTGTTGGTTCTTATAGATTCTCCGGAAATAGATGCCAAAACAATGCAGGCCTTGGCGGCGGAAAGTGCCGCTCAAGCACTTAGCGACAAAGCCAACAGGGGCACTCGAAAAGAAACAATAGAAGGAGCAAAAGAACAATACGAAAGAGCAAAAGCCGCTTCCGAATATGCCAAAAAGACATACGACAGAATGAAAAACCTATATGGCAAAGGTGTTATTACTGCTCAAAAATTTGACGAAGTAGAGGCACAATACAAAGCAGCGGTTGCACAAGAAAAAGCCGCTTTAAGTCAATATGAAATGGCAAAAAACGGAGCACAACAAGAGGATAAGAACGCTGCCGCAGCACAAGTAAATAGAGCAAAAGGAGCCGTAATGGAAGTAAACTCATACAAAAACGAAACCCGACTTCTATCTCCGATAAATGGAGAAATAGTTGAAATATTTCCAAAAGTTGGCGAACTTATAGGCACGGGCTCTCCTATTATGAGTATTGTGGATTTGAATGACGTTTGGGTAACATTCAACATAAGAGAGGATTTGTTGAGCAAAATAAAAATGGGTACCATACTTACAGCCACCGTGCCTGCCATGAATAACAGAGAAATAAAATTAAAAGTCAATTATATAAAAGCCTTGGCTTCATACGCAACTTGGAAAGCAACAAAAATAACGGATGAATATGATACCAAAACTTTTGAAGTAAAAGCCAAACCTATTGAAAAAATCAACGGCTTGCGTCCGGGTATGAGTATCATAGTTAATTGGACGAAAATGAAATAATTATTTATTGCTTAACAAAATACGGGGTTGGCAAATAAGAAATATAATAATTACAAGAGTAAATGAAAAAAGGATTTGTACAAGTTATCAAAAGGGAATTGCAGAGAATTATATCTCGTCCCATCTATATTATGATGACCATGGTTATTCCCGCTTTGATAATAATATTCTTTGCTACATTCCTCAATCAAGGAGTGCCTAAACAAATGCCTATTGCCATAGTGGATTTTGATAATTCTGCTCTGTCAAGGACTATTTCCCGTAATCTTTCGGCAGGACAAATGTGCAGTGTAAAGTATAAACTATCTTCATACGAAAGTGCAAAGGTGAAAATGCGACAAGGTAAAATCTATGCTTTTGTTGTTATTCCTCGCAACTTTGAAAAAGATGTTTATACGGGCAAGGCTCCTAACGTCAATTTTTATATGGAATACGCTCATTACTTGGGTTCATCCTTGATAATGAAAGAAATAAACACCACTTTGACCACCATTGCCGTAGGAGCGGATTTAAAGATGAGATTGCTCAAAGGAGAAAACACTTCGTACGCAATGTCTCAAGTAAACCCCATATCAAATGATAATCACATTATAGCAAATCCTATTTTAAATTATGCCTTATATTTGAGTTCTATAATGATGCCGGGTATCATTTGTATAATGGCAATGATTTGTACTATCTACGCTGTTGGTATAGAATTAAAAATAGGTTCTTCTCGCAGATGGCTTGTTTATTCCAATAGAAATATACTTACTGCTCTCAGTGCAAAACTTTTTCCTTATACTCTTTTGTATACCATTATGATTATACTTAGCGAAATAGTCATGGAAAAATTTATGGGCTTTCCTAATGAGGGCAATCCTGCCGTTATGTATCTCGGTGCAATGTTTACGGTTATTTCCTATCAGGCCATGGGGTTGCTTATTTTGGGAATAGTGCCTTCCATGCGTACGGCTATGAGTGTGGCGGCTTTTTATGGCGTTATGTCTTTTACACTTACGGGCTTTACCTACCCCAATGAAGCAATGTTGCCGGCTGTACGACCGTTTACTTTTATTTATCCGCTTAGACAATACTATCAACTTTACTGCAATGTACAGATAAACGGATTGTCATTTGCAGAAAATTTATTGCCATTTGCTTTTTTGATGATATTTTGGTTATTGCCTTTCTTTGTTGTCAAAAGAATAAAAGCCGTTGCCATAAAACTTGACTACGAGAGGGATTAAATACGTGGCAAACAAATAAGAGAATTGTAAAGAAATGAAGATAAATTTGAATTTTAATACTATAAAGCAGGCTTTAAAAGAAAACCGTATGGCGTGGTTGGATATGTTTTATATCCTACGTAAAGAGTTGTATGGTATATTCACGGATGCCGGAGTTGTTATCATATTTTTTATTGCTACTTTGATTTATCCTTTGGCAGTTTGTTTTATTTATTATAAAGAAAGCCTACACGATGCCCCCATAGCTGTTGTAGACAATTCTCATTCATCTTTGAGCAGAAAGTATATTCGTATGATAGATGCAACGCCTGAGATTAAGGTTGAGTATGAATGTACGTCTATGACAGAGGCTATTAATTTGCAAAAGCACGGCAAAGCACACGGTATAATCAATATACCAAAAAGTTTTTCCAAAGATATTAATACGGGCAAACAAACATACGTTAATGTTTTTGCTGATGTTTCTTCTTTCTTTTGGTATAGAAATTTATCCGTGGCTACGGCTTACGTAAGCAGAACAATGGGCTATGAAATAGAAGCCAAAGGACTTATTGCACAAGGCTCTACGTACGATGATGCTGTGCGAAGCGTAAGAAAATTCATTCCGCAAGAGACAATTCTTTACAATCCCGGAGGTTATCCCTCTTTCCTTATTCCGATTGTACTTATAATAGTTATACAACAAACCATTTTTATGGGAATTGGAATGATGGCAGGCAAAACCACAGAACGCAGTCGGTGGAGAGATTTGACACCTAACAATGTGCATTATAGAGGATTGTTTCGTGTGATTTTTGGCAGGGCTTTGGCAGTGTTTATTGTCTATATTCCCATAAGTATTTACTTACTTATAATAATTCCGCACATATTCAACTTGCCTGCTCTTATGAGTTATCCTTTGGAATTGCTTTGGTTTATAATACCGTTCTTGTTTGCAAGCATATTGCTCGGAATGACTATTTCCACATTGTTTTATCATAGAGAAAACGCTATTCCTGTCTATATTTTTATGTCTATACCTATACTTTTGATGAGTGGTTTTTCTTGGCCAAGAGAAGGTATGCCTGAGTTTTGGAAAATATTCTCGTATATCTTTCCTTCCACTCTTGCTGCCAATGGTTATGTAAGAATGAATACCTTAGGAGCTTCTTTTTGGGAAATAAGCACAGAACATTTTGCCCTTTGGGTGCAGGTGGCTGTTTATCTTTCCACAACGTTTTTTGCTTATCGCCTGCGTCTTACTCGCAAAGCAAGACAAGAACGCAGAGCCGAAAAACGCAGATTGAAAAAAATATTTGTTAAAAAGAGGTATCTGTTGCCTATTAGGAAATAACCTTATTCTATCTGCGCAACTCGGTATAAAATACCACTTTTTCTATGAAATCGGTTTACTGAAAATCAATAAGTTACAAAATAAATTTTTGCACGCGTTTGGTCAGGTCAGAGAATCTTCGTAACTTTGCATAGAGAAATACCCTTAGCACAAAATTACCAATTTTCACCCTTATAACTACCTAATAATCAGTGATAACGAATCGGCGTTTTATTTTATCGAAACGGGCAAAGAAAAAATTTTTCCCTTAAAAAACCTCTCGAAACCGCTGAAAATGACCATTTTTGCCCATTTTTGACCCCTCTAAAAAGGTTAACTCATTGATAATCAATTGTGGCACCTTTATTTTTGACTTTTTAATACCCATCAATTAAATTTCAGGCTCAGCCTGTTTTTATTGGGCAAAGCCACACCCATTAGGTGTTTTATAAGATAAGGGCAAAGCCGTTACTTTTCTTATGAGTTGGCGTAGTGGTTAAATATTGGTAAGGAAATGTTTGGCTTTCTTTATCAGTTTTTCTTTGTTGGTCGGTTGCTCTATGTTTCTCATCAGATAAAGTGCTTTGGTTTCGTCTTCCTCTTTTGTAAAAACTTCAAACAAAATCGGACTCTCCCCTATCCTATCCTCCACAAAGACCTTATATCTCTGTAAAAATTCTTCTTTATTGTTGGCACAGATATATTTAAAACCTAAATCTTCGGCAAAATGTTTGATTAGATTAGGGGATTTATTGCCATTATGCCCTTTGGCAGCAATAAAACTATTGCTTTCCTCGCCAAACATTGCTCCTGCGTGATTATAGTTTTTAAATTCCTGTCCCAAACCATTGTTTATCATTAAAATTCTTATATTTTTCGGCAAATATCTGTTGGCCAATACATTCAAATCATAAAATGTTGCCAAATCTCCAAGCACTGCAAAGCATAATTTATCTTTACTTGCCAAAGCAGTACCTACCAAAGAAGACAAACAACCATCTATACCAAAACCGCCCACATTGGAATAAACCTCTATATCTTTGGCAATATCAAAAAAATTCCACGAACGCAAAGAATTGAGTATTCCCAAATGCAGAACAATGTTTTGAGGCAATTTGTCGGAAAGGAATTTTGCTATATAAATATTTGAAAAAGGCAAATCAGGTATTTGATTAAATAATCTTTGTTTTTCTGCATAACAGGTTTGATAAAAATCGTTTCGCTCTTCTATTGTGGGCGATAAAGCAAGATACTTGGAGAAAAATTCCTCTTCCTCCATATCAAAAACATAGTTAAGTTTTTTAAAAGTATCTCTCATTTCTCCGTCATTGGATACCCGCCATACTTGAGAGGTATTTCTCATTAAAGACATAGTGCAGTAATCTCCACTCACATCCCCTATATGTATTATTAAATCAAAACTGATATTATTATGTTTTACATCTTGCGCCCCTTTGATAACAAAATTCAAAGCATTTTGTCCGTTATAATTGCTTGTATGGTCTTTGAAAACAACGGCATCATATCTTAAAGCAAAAGATTCTATAATCTTGGTTTGTTCCTGTGTCATAGGCAAATGAGAACCCATAAAAATACCTATATTCCCATTTGGCAAAGGAGGAAAATCATCTTGGAATCGTATTGTTTTGATAAGTTTGATTGGTGGCAAAGTTTTTATTGAATACTCCCTGCTATATGTGGTTTCCATATTTATATGCACAGGACCTCCGCCCCTATAAAACAAAGAAGTAAAGGCTTTGTTGAGAATAATTTGCGAATGCCACGCATCGTCCTCGTTTTTTATGGTCAAAAGATTTATGGAGCAAACGGCGATATCCTTTGGCAAACTTCCCCTATCTATCACCTGAGGCACGAGATGTCCTATATTATGAAGATTTTGAGTAGAAGTACAGGCAATTATGGGAAGTTTTCTATAATAGGCTTCCGTCAAAGCGGGAATATAATTGCGAGAAGCAGTGGCACCGGTGCAAGAAAGAACCACAGGCTCTTTGCTTTGCTCTGACAATCCCACAGCCATATAAGCCGCACTGCGTTCATCCACACAAGAATAAATTTCAAAAAAATCATCCCTCTCCACACTGCTGACAAAAGTTATATTGGTTGTGCCCGGCGAGGCTACTATTTTTCTTATGCCATATTGTTTAAGAAAAGCAATAAAAAAAAGTACATTCTTTTCTGAAGTATAAAAAAATTGTGCCATTGTTTATGAATTTATTTTTGTCTTAAAGTTAAAACAACATATTCGCTCTTTGTCCCTATACGAAACTTACCTCCCCATATTCCCAAGCCGGAGGAAATGTAATAATCGGTTTGACCTTTTTTATAGTAACCGTATGCTTTTTCGTATATTGCATCGGTAATAAGATTAATAGGGAAAACTTGTCCATAATGAGTATGACCCGAAAACTGAAAATCGACTCCTTCTTTTTGGGCTTGTTCCAAATTATAAGGTTGATGGTCAAGGAGAATATGATATTTGTTTTTATCTGTATCTTTAAGTATTTGTTTTAATTCTTTGCGCTTTGTGTTAATCCTATCGTCTCTTCCTGCGATAACAATGTTATTGTAGACAACAGAGGTATCTTGCAAAACGTTTATACCCGCTTTTTCATAAAAAGCCAATGCATCTTGCTTACCTGCAAAATACTCATGGTTGCCAAAACAAGCGTAAATCGGAGCATTTAAACGATGAAATTCATTATATACCTTCTGCTCAAAAAGGGGTCTAATACTTCTGTCTATTATATCACCCGCTATGAGAATAAGGTCGGCTTGCTCTTTGTTAATCATATCCACCCACTTGGTAAAAGAATTTATTTGATTATGATAACCCAAATGCAAATCGCTTATAAGTATTATTTTCAAAGGTTTTTCAATTTGTTTGTCTGTGGTAAGATTTAAACGCACCGCTTTTTTGTGATGATAATGTACATTGCCATAAACAAACAAGGCAACAATAATGGTAAAAACAATCAAACTGCCTTTTATGGAATTAAAAAGAAAATCCTTTGGCAAAATATGACAACATCTCAAAACATCCATAAGCAAAAATATCATCAAAAGATACAAAAGAATGAACAGCCAAGAAGTTGTTATTTCATAAACAACAGCGGAAAAATTAATAGACATCTTTTCAAATCCAAGCACAATACCCCATACCATAGTCACAAAAATCAACACACCTATTGTTACAGCAATACTTTTTCCCAACAAAGAAAAAGGTAGTATATGCCACATTCTTATAAATACATAAACCAAAGCCACAATGGGTAATACAAAAAACAAATACTTCATAAACTCTACTTTTTTTTAAATTTGATATATAAAACGAACAAAAACCATATTTTATATATGCAAAGATAATAAAAATATTGGGTATAACTTACACACTATGTTTTATAATTTTATGCGATAATGTACAAAGGCAGAGAAAAACTTTATTTCATTCAACTTACACTACAATATTTGATATAGGGTCAAAGAGTGCAAAAAAAACATTACCTTTGCAAAAAATATTGTTCGGGGTACAATTTTTGGAAAGTAGCGGAAAAATGAGTTTAAAAGAGCAAATTAACACAAAGGAAAAAATAAACAACGATATATTTCATCTTGTGGGCAGTGTTGCCGATAGTATGAATGTTGAAACATACGTTATCGGAGGATATGTAAGGGATATTTTTCTAAACAGGGAGAGTACCGATATAGATATAGTGTGCATTGGAAGCGGAATAGATTTGGCAAAAAAAGTTGCCGAACATTTGCCTTATTCAAACAAGGTTTATGTTTTTAAGTCTTTTGGTACAGCAATGATACATTATGTTTTGGACGGGAAAGATTGGCAAGTGGAATTTGTAGGAGCAAGAAAAGAATCTTATAGAACAAACAGCAGAAAACCTTTGGTAGAAGATGGCACCTTGCAAGATGACCAAAATCGCAGAGATTTTACCATAAACGCCATGGCTATTTGCCTAAACAAAGACAGATATGGTTATTTGCTTGACCCTTTTAATGGTTTGTACGATATAGAAAGGCAAATTATTCGCACTCCGCTTGACCCCGATGTTACTTTTTCGGACGACCCTTTGAGAATGTTGCGTTGCATTAGATTTGCTTCACAATTGGATTTTTCTATTTTGACAGAAACTTTTGAAGCCATAAAAAGAAATGCCTCACGTATAAAAATAATTTCTCAGGAAAGAATAACCGAAGAGTTAAATAAAATGCTGCTTTCCAAACGTCCTTCTGTGGCTTTCAAATTACTTGACAAATGTGGCTTGTTGCAAATCATACTACCCGAACTTGTTGCTCTCAAAGGAGTGGACAGCGTAGGAGAAAAAACACACAAAGATAATTTTCTTCACACTATGGAAGTATTGGACAATGTTGCCCGACAATCAAATAAATTATTTCTCCGCTGGGCTGCCCTTCTGCATGATATAGCAAAGCCTCTTTGCAAAAAATATGACAAAAAAACAGGTTTTTCTTTTCATGGACACGAAGTAAAAGGGTCTTATATGGTGGAAAAAATATTTCGCCGTTTAAAACTACCTCTTAATGAAAATATGAAATATGTAAAAAAACTTGTCTTCCTTCACCTTAGACCTATTGCTTTGGTGGAAGATGAGGTAACCGACTCGGCTGTAAGAAGGTGTTTGTTTGAGGCAGGCAATGATATTGACGACCTTATGATATTGTGTCATAGCGATATTACTTCAAAAAATCTTGCAAAAAAATCCCAATATATTTCCAATCTTAATTTGGTAAAACAAAAAATGCAGGAAATTGAAGAAAAGGATAGAATAAGAAATTTCAAAGTACCTGTAAGCGGGGAAGATATTATGAAAATATATAATCTTACTCCTTGCAAGGTTGTGGGTATTCTTAAAGATAAAATAAAAGAGGCTATTTTGGACGGAAGCATACATAATGATAAACAAGAGGCTTTGAATTTACTTTATAAAGAGGCGGAGAAGTTAAACCTGAAACCACAAAATAACCTATAAATCAAAAAAACTATGGCGGAAGAAGTAAATTATAAGAACATTTTTTGCGACTACAAGCAACTTGTGGAACAGGGGCTTTTACTTTGGGAAAGAGAAAATATATATTGAAAGGTTATGATAATTGCTCTTGTAGGTTATATGTGTGCAGGTAAAACAACCGTAGGAAAACGTATTGCCAATATATTAAATTTCTCTTTTGTAGATACTGATACATTGGTGGAACAAAAGTGTAACTCCACCATAGAGGCTATTTTTCAACAAAAAGGTGAAACTTTTTTTAGAGAGCAGGAAAGAGAGATGTTGCTAAATCTTTTGTCAAAAGATAATATTGTAATAGCAACAGGAGGCGGTATGCCCTGCTATAAAAACAATATGTCTTTGATAAAACAAAGTTGTAAAAGTATTTATTTACGTTTATCTGCTCCTCAAATTTTTTCACGTTCAACAATGAGCAAACAAAAAAGACCTCTATTGGAAAAAGTTAAAGAAGAAGATAGATTAGCCTTTATAGAACAATCATTAAAAAGCAGAGAAAGTTTTTATAATCAAGCAGATATCATTATAGATGGCTTATCTGTAAGCAAATCGGAATTAAAAAAAAGTTTAACCCTTTTGTTGGAAAATTAAAAAAAGTAATCATTGATTTGAAAAAAATTAAAGAAAAGCAATTTTCAACAAAAAAAGAATATTTTTACAAAGTAAAAACCATTAAATAACTGTTAAATTATTTGAAAACTAAGCATTTGAAATCAAATTTCGCTAAAAGCAAAAAAATGTTAAAAAAATTTTTTTTATTGAAAAAAGTTACTATAAACCTACTCTTATTAACCAATCATTGTTAATAACATAAAAACAAGCAAAAGCAAAGAAAATCAATTATAAAGAGGTTTTTCCGTTGAGATTTGAAGCCTAAAACACCTCAAAGCAGTATACAAAAAAATTAAAATATCCAAGAGAATATAAAAAATTTTGTAAAAATCTATTTTATAACTTTGCATTCTGTAAAAAAGATGTTAAAAAGAGTAATTTAAAGGATACAAAAATGAAAAACTACGATTGTCAAGATGTTTGGAATAGATGTTTGGAAATTATCAAAGACAATATTACTAACGATGCTTTTGAGACTTGGTTCAAACCTTTACAGGCTGTTTCTTTGGAAGACGCTACTCTTACCATAAAAGTTCCGAGTGTATTTTTTTATGAATGGATAGAAGCCAATTTTATAACCATACTTAGAGCCTCTATACGCAAAGTTATCGGTCCTGAGGCAAAACTTTTATATACGGCACCTTTTGACAACAATAACAAACAGACTTACCCTTCTTTAAACAAAGACAGAACTATTAATCCTCCCAAAAGAATACCTCCTATTACTATGCCAGATACTAACAACAATGATGTAATCAATCCGTTCATTATTCCGGGTATAAAACCCTTGAATATAGATTCTCAACTGAATGAGAATTATAGTTTTGATAATTTTGTAGAAGGTGCTTGCAATCAGTTGGCAAGAAGTGCCGGCTATGCCGTAGCACAAAACCCCGGCAAAACAGCCTTTAACCCTTTCTTTATTTATTCAAGTGTAGGTTTGGGCAAAACTCATTTGGCTCATGCCATAGGTTTGGAAACAAAACGTTTGCATCCGGAAAAAACCGTGTTATACGTTAGTGCCGACCAATTTTTTCAACAATTTGCCGATGCAGTCAAACATCACACGGTGAACAATTTTTTGCAGTTTTATCAAATGGCAATAGATGTTCTTATTATAGACGATATACAATTTATGAAACGCGAAAGTGTTCAAAATGTATTCTTTCAAATTTTTAATGGACTATACACCGTGGGCAAACAAATAATAGTTACTTCAGATAAAGCACCTTCGGAAATTTCCGGTTTGGAGCCGAGAATACTTTCTCGTCTAAAATGGGGACTGAATGCAGAGTTGCAAGTACCCGATTTGGATACCAGAATAAGAATTATAAAACAAAAACTATTTAATGACGGCGGAGCAACCATGCCTGAGGAGGTTATAGAATATTTGGCTTATAGTGTAAATACATCTGTAAGAGAATTAGAGGGTGCACTGATTTCCTTGATAGCCCAATCTTCTCTTTCCAAACAAGATATAACAATAGATTTGGCAAGAAAAATTGTTGACCGCTTTGTTAAAAGTAATACAAGAGAGATAACAATAGAATATATACAAAAAGTGGTTTGTGGCTACTTTAATATACCTTTGGAGGTGATGTTATCAAAAACCAGAAAAGTTGAGATAGTTACAGCACGACACATAGCAATGTATCTATCTCGTAAATTAACAAAAGAACCTTTGGTATCCATAGGAGAAAAATGCGGTAAAAAAGACCATGCAACAGTACTGCACGCTTGCAAAGTTGTGGAAAACACTATGGACACAAACAAATCCTTCAAAAAAGAATTGGAAAATATTGAGAGAAAGATAAAAGATTGATATAAGTACGGCACCTTATTTGTGCTGTACTTATATCTCAACTTACACCAACTTGTAAACCTATGCTAATCAATATAAAAAAGTAGAGGTTTTACTTTGTAAAGCAGGCTGAATTAGTGTCTTTAGAATAGTTTTGCGGAAAATTTCATCGGAATACACAAAAGGTTCAAAAACAAGGAATTTTGTGTTAATGGCATTCTCTCTTTTAAAGTTTCTAATATATTTTAACCCAACTAAAAGCCCACGATTTTTCTTAATGTAACTTACTTGATAATTAGCAAAGCATTTTTTTAATCAGGTATGTTTCAAACCAAATAGACATCACTTATTAATGACTTTCATAAAAAAATGAGCCCCTCTAAAAAAACAAAGCACACAAAACTATTTGGAAGTCAATTACTATTACGTTACTTGTCTTTTACAAAGATATTATTCCCTTTTAAAAAAAAAGTGGATTAGTTTGTAAAGCGTATGATTCTTTACTTACCAATCCACTTATCGTTGTTATTTATTTGATTTATTTGTTCTTGTTATTTTTGTTTCTTTCGTGTCTTTCAAGGTCTTTTGGTTCCATTGCCATTCTGTCACCGTGTAACAAACCAGCAACACCCTCTCTTTCTATATCCTCACCTTTAAGGAAATCAACATCACATTCACCCGGAGTGTAGTCCATAGGCTCGGTGTAGGTTGTAATTACACCTTCGTAGTTTCTAAGAACAACTTTGCCCGGTGCTTGCGATATAACATATTGAGGCATAACCGGAGTTTTACCACCTCCGCCCGGTGCATCAACAACAAATGTAGGTACGGCATAACCTGAGGTATGACCGCGAAGATTTTCAATTATTTCCATTCCCTTGCTAACCGTGGTACGAAAATGTTCCAAGCCCATAGATAAATCGCACTGATATATATAATAAGGTCTTACCCTCATTTGCACCAAACGTTGAACAAGTTTTTTCATTACACGGGTATCGTCGTTTACTCCCCTTAGCAATACACTTTGATTGCCCAAAGGAATGCCGGCATTAGCCAATTTTGCACAAGCCTCAGCGGCCTCAGGAGTACATTCGTTTGGATGATTAAAATGTGTGTTCAACCATATAGGGTGATATTGTTTAAACATATTAACCAATTTATCGGTTATTCTCATAGGACAAACAACAGGAGTACGAGAACCTAAACGTATGATTTCCACATGAGGTATGGCTCTAAGTCTCTTTATAATGCTTTCCAATACTTCATCGCTTACCATAAGACAATCCCCACCTGAAAGCAAAACATCTCTCACTTGCGGTGTGCGAGCAATGTAGTCTATACCTTGCTGAATAAGGTCTAAACCGACATTAGCATCCTTTTGTCCCGCAAAGCGCCTGCGTGTACAATGTCTGCAATACATGGAACACATATCAGTAATAAGGAAAAGGACTCTATCCGGATATCTGTGAGTAATACCCGGCACAGGAGAATCTTCATCTTCATGTAATGGGTCAAGCAAATCGGCAGAGGCTTGATGGGTCTCTTTTATAGAAGGAATGGCTTGACGGCGTACAGGGTCGTTGGGATTATTTGGGTCTATAAGAGAAAGATAATATGGAGTAATAGCCATTCTTAGTGTTTTAAGTGCTACTCTTACGCCTTCTTGTTCTTCTTCTGTAAGTGATATGTATTGCTTTAATTGGTCAAGTGTTTCTATACGATTTTTTACTTGCCAATGCCAATCGTTCCACTGCTCATCTGTTACTTGTGGAAACAATTCTTTTCTTCTGTTTACTTGCATAATGCACCTATATTTTTTTAGTTTCTTTGCTCTACTTGTATAATATTTTTTGCAAAGTTACAAAAAAAATACAAAAAATAAGGTGGGGTAATAAAAAAATCATATCTTTGCACAAAATATAATACAAAACAGATTTGTAACCATGAAAAGATTATTTGTCATATTACTCATAATAGGCATGTTGGTACCGGGTGCGTATGCACAAACAAAAAAGAAAAAAAAGAAAAGAACAAAGCCTGTTCAAATAGAAAAGCCAACCGAAATCGCTTTGCCTCAAAGGTCGGCAGATTGTTTGTTTGCTGTGAATTTGATGTTGGACTCTGCTTTTGGTCCAACCGAACCTCTTAATGGTTTTGGCTTTGTTAATGATATCAAAAGAGATGCTCAAACAAAAAATGTTTTTGAACACGAACATAATACCGTTTGGTACAAAATCAATTGTCCATACGATGGAAAACTTGTCATAGATATCAAGCCAAAAAGCGAGTTGGACGATTATGATTTTCTTGTCTATAAATACACCGACCAATATTTTTGCAACCGTGTAGAAAAAAACAGAATCAAACCTTTGAGAAGTGTTATGTCTTCTCCTAATGCTTCAGTCAAAGGAGCCACAGGACTGTCGTTGAAAGGCAATTTGGCAAACATTCCAAAAACTTCCGATGTTGCATACGGGCGTTACATAGATGTTAAAACGGGAGAATCTTATATAATAGTGTTGGATAATTTGCAAGATGGAGGTTTGGGACACACCATAACAGCAGAAATAGTAACAGATTACAAACCTTTGTATATACAACCTATTGATAGTCTTTCCAAACAAAGAACAACGGCAAACATAAGGGTAAAGGATATTAATACGGAAATGGAAATTATGAATTTGACCAATGTCGGCAATACCAAAGTAAAAATATTGCCAGACAAGACTTATGATATATACGTTACAAAGAATGGTTATTTCAACTATCAAAGAAGAATTGGTTATGCCGATTTGGTAAGTCCAAAAGACAGTATATTAAGCGTACAACTTTCTGAGATAAAAATAGGAGGAAATATTCCTTTAAACGGTACTCTTTCTTTTGACAATGCCGAAGATGGTACTGTTAAAGTATTGTCGGATAGTTATAAGGTATTGGATGGTATTGTGGAGATATTAACCTCCTACCCTAATATAAATGTAGAAATAGTAGGCAGGATAGCAACCGATGGTCTTAATCTCAGATTGGACAACGAAAACAGTAAAAAAAGAGCAGATGCAATAAAAGACTATTTGGTGGAAAAGGGTATCCCCGAAAGCAATATTACCACAAGGGGTTCTTCCAATAAAGAATTGTTAAAACAAATTGATAATCAAAACAAAGCAAAGATTACTTTCTTCCCGGAGTGTGAGATAAAAATAAAAAGTTTGAAATAAAAAACTTAATAAATTTTGCCATAAGATGTTTTTATACTATCTTTGCAAAACAGAAAGGACGTTTTATCGTCTGTGAGATTTGTCCCATAGTGTAGTGGCAACACGAGAGATTCTGGCTCTCTTAACTCAAGTTCGAATCTTGATGGGACAACTTGTTAAAGTTTTAAAATCTTTGAAAACCTGTAAAACAACATTTACAGGTTTTTATTTTTTACTTGCACTACTTTTTCTTATACTAACCTATCAACAAAAAGTAACGACTTTGCCCTATGCTAATGTATTACCCCTATTATAATTCATCAAAAAATATAACGGCTTTGCCATTATAGAACACCCGACGGATGTGGCTTTACCCTACAAAAACAGGCTTAAAGAAAGCCAAAAAATATTTTTTCGGGAAATTTAATTGATATACACTAAAAGTTCAAAAATTGGGGTGCTACTATTGATTATCAATAAGTTAACCTTTTTCAGAGGGGCAAAATCGGGCAAAAATGGTCATTTTCAGCGGTTTCGAGCGGTTTTTTGGAGAAAAAATTTTTTCTTCGCCCGTTTTGTGAAAATGAATCGCCGATTCATTTCGACGAATCGGCGTTTCGATAAAATAAAACGC